>NZ_JBXASU010000075.1:0-36136 GCF_058809705.1 Cupriavidus sp. MPR-AND1C
TTTTTTGCCTACTTTTTTGGCAAGACAAAAAAGTAGGTCGCCGCCCCGCAGGGGTGGTGAAACTGCAGTTGAAGTTGCAGTTGAAGTTGCAGTTGCAACCCAGTTACAACCAACAACCCTCTGCGCCGAACGCGGCATCGGCCACCAACGCATCGGCAAGCTGCCCGTGGCTGTGCAAGCGGCCGACATTCCCGAGTTGCACAAGTACGTGCAACTCGGCGCCGCCCGTCATGCCGCAGGCCGCGCCCCGTCAAACGCATCCTGCAGCAACTGCCGCACCGCCGCTCTCTCCAACGGGCGCGGATTCGGGTACTGGTTCAGCAAGGCAAGCTCGCAAGCACGATCCAGATCGCAGTCCCGCATGCCGATATCGCGCAGCGCAACCGGTGCGCCATTGTCGCGGGCCAGGTCGAACAGCGCTTGTGGCGCGCTCGCCGCGCCAAGCGCCGATGCCACCGTGGCGATCGCCTGCGGCGCGGCGCTTGCGTTATAGGCCAGCGCATGCGGCAGCACGATGGTGTGCACCTCGGCGTGCGGCAGGTTGAAGCTGCCACCCAGCGTATGGCATAGCTTGTGATGCAGCGACATGCCAACGCTGGCCAGCACGCTGCCGCACAGCCACGCGCCATACAGCGCATCGCTGCGCGCGGCCAGCATGTCCGGCGCGCTGCCGCTGGCGTGCGCCTGGCGGATGGCGGGAAGCGCACGGCCCAGCGCGGCGATGCCTTCGCGCGCCATGAGGCTGGTGACGGGATTGGCGTCGCTCGCGTAGAGCCCTTCGGCGGCGTGCGCGATGGCGTTGATGCCGCTGGTCACGCTCAGCCGCAGCGGCAGGCCGAGTGTGAGCTCGGGGTCGTACACCACGGTGCGCGGCAGCACGCGCGCGTCGCGGCCGGTGCGCTTGATGCCGCCTTCGGTCAGGCCGAAGATCGGCGTCATCTCGGAACCCGAGTAGGTGGTTGGCACCGCCACGATCGGCAGGCCCGACTCCAGCGCGATGGCCTTGCCCAGCCCGATGGTGGAGCCGCCGCCGATCGCCACCGCGCCATCCGCGCCCAGGCGCGCGGCCTGCTCGCGGGCAGCGCGCGCGGATTCGATCGGCACGTGCATCACGGCACCGTCGAAGACCCCCGCGGCACGCTCGCCCAGCAGGTCCGCCACATGCTCGGCCTGGCCGCGCTGGCCTGGCGTGGACAGCACCAGGACGCGGCGCGCGCCCAGCGCGTCGATCTCGGCGCCGAGCCGGGCCAGCGCGCCCGCGCCAAACACCACGCACTGCGGATGACTTTGGTAGACGAAGGATTTCATGATGCGATGCTCAGTCGGCCACGATATTGCGGCTCTTGATCACGCGGGACCAGCGCTGCGACTCGCTCTTGACCAGCGCATTCATCTCCTGCCGGCCGCCCGCCACCACCTCGAAGCCCCCGTCGGCCAGGCGCTGCGCCACCTTGGGGTCGCGCAGGGTGGCGCTCATGTCCGCCGCCAGCCGGTTCAGGATGGCCTCCGGCGTCCTGGCCGGTGCGATCATGCCGACCCACGAATAGACTTCGAAGCCTTTGTAGGTCTCGGCAATCGCCGGCACCGCGGGCAGGTGCGCATCGCGCCTGGGCGAGGTCACCGCCAGCGCGCGCAGCTTGCCGCCCTGGATATGCGGCAGCACCAGCGGCAGGCTGGCGATCATCGAATCGACGTGGCCGCCAAGCAGATCCGAGATGGCCGGGCCGCCGCCCTTGTAAGGGGTGTGGATGCCGCTGGTGCCCGCGGTCTCGTGGAACAGCTCGGCCGCCAGCTGGTTGGAGCTGCCGGCGCCCACCGATGCATAGGAAACGGTAGCCGGCTTCTTCGCGGCGGCCACGTAATCCTGCAGCGTCTGGAACCGGGAACTGGCCGGCACCACCAGCACCATGGGCGAGCGCACCATGTATGACACGCCGGTCAGGTCACGCTCCGGCGCGTACGGCAGCTTGGGGTACATCGACGACTCGGTGGCGAAGGAGTCGAAGATCATCCCCACCGTGTAGCCGTCCGGCGCACTGCGCACGATGGCACCGGTGCCGATGGTCCCGCCCGCGCCGGCGCGGTTCTCGATGACCACCGTCTGGCCGAGGCGGGCGCGGAAGTCCTCCTGGACCATGCGGCCTACCTTGTCGACCGTGCCGCCGGCCGCAAACGGGATGATCAGCGTGACCGGCTTGGCCGGGTAGGCTTGCGCGTTGGCGCCGCCGGCAAGGCCGAGCGCCAACGCGGCGGTGGCCGCCAGGCGCCGCAGCAGCGCCTGGCCGCGTGCGGCGTGGGGGTGATCGGAACGGCTTGTCTCAAATCTTGTTGTCATTTTGTCTTCCTGTTGCGGTGACCGCGCCACGCCATCGTGTGCGCCGAGGCAGGTGCACGATGGCGTGCTTTTGCCAAAATTGCGAAGATAGCCCAAGCGAAAGGCATGGATTCGATGCTAACCTGTCGCATCGGCCGGGGCAATCTGGTCTGACTGCGAAACGCCTTTGCACAGGACGCACAAATGGAATCGGCAAAATTTGCGGAAAATCTTTCGATCTTTGTCGAGGTGGCGCAGGCGCGCAGCTTCTCCGCCGTGGCCCGCCGCAAGGGCATGGTGGCCTCATCGGTAGCCCGCCAGATCGACTCCCTGGAGAACGAGCTGCAGGTGGCGCTGTTTACCCGTTCCACCCGCGCGCTGGTCCGCACCGACGCCGGCAACCTGCTGTTCGAGCGCGCGGTCAAGATCCTGCACGACATGACCGACGCGCGCAGCGAGGTCACCTCGCTGGAGCAGGGCGTGAGCGGCCTGCTGCGCGTAAGCTGCCTGCCCGCCTTTGGCCGGCGCCACGTGGTGCCGCACCTGGCCGCCCTCTATGACAAGTACCCGCGCCTGGCCATCGAGCTGGACCTGACCGAGCGCATCGTCGACCCCGTGGTGGAGCGCATCGACCTGGTGATCCGCGTGGGCCAGCAGGCGGACAGCAGCCTGATCGCCCAGCGCGTGGCCAGCCAGCGCTACGTGATCTGCGCCTCCGCGGCTTACCTGGCGCGCCATGGCAAGCCGCGGCACGCCAGCGAGCTGGGCAGCCACCGGCTGATCGACCGCCGCCACAGCACCAGCATGCGCGGCTGGCGCGAGTTGCTGGACAGCGACGTCGCGCAGCAGGCCATGTTCGCCTTCGAGTGCGACGACTGCGATGCACGGCGGCTATCGGTGCTGCAAGGGCTGGGCATTGCCCTGATGCCGGACTGGTCGATCGGCGGTGATATCGGCGATGGCCGCCTGATCGAACTGGAGATGGATGGGCTGGCCCCGCAACCGGAATCCGGCATCTACCTGCTGCGCGCACTGCCGCGCGCCAGCGCCAAGGTGCGGGCGTTTTGCGAGCACCTGAGCGCCAGCATCGGCAGCCCGCCACGCTGGCAGGTGGCCATGGCGCCAGTGGGCGAATAACGCCGGGCTGGATTACACGGGATCGCGCAGGATCGCGCAGGCGACCCTGGCCGCACTGGCCGCGCTATTCGCCTGGCAGCAGCCCCAGGGCAATCGCCGTGCGCACGGCCTGCAAGCGGTTTCCCACATCCAGCTTGCGCATCACGTTGCGCATGTGGTGGGAAATGCCATGCTCGGAGATGCCGAGGATCTGCCCGGCCTCCCACGAAGTCTTGCCCAGCGCCACCCAGCGCAGCACCTCCAGCTCCCGCGCCGTCAGCGACACCGCTGGCTCGGCGCGTTCGCGCGCGATCGTGCAGAAGCGATCGAGCACGGCTTGCGTGATGGCCGGGCCGAACAGGCGCGCGCGGCAGATGGCGGCCTCGTCGTCGCCCGCGCTGCCATCGAGCGACAGCAGCGCCAGCGTGCCCATCTCGTGGCTTGGCATGCTGGCGGAAAAGGCAATGGCCGCGGTCAGCCGGCGGTCCAGTTCGGCCCGTGCCCGCGCCGCGTCATCGGGAGCCCGTACCAGGGGTTCGGCGTTGCTGCACACCACCGGCCCCAGCGAATCGCGCGCCTTGACCACCAGCGCCGCCAGGGCCTCGCCGTGGGCTTCCAGCGGCAGGCTCGCGCCGCCGGGCAGGCTGGTCAGCGAACCGGCATGGGCCGCACCCGAGCCCGGCAGCCCCTTGTAGCGCAGATAGAAATGATTGAACCCGAGCAGCCTGGCGGCGGTGCAGACGGCGCCCGCCAGCCCCTCGATATCCTGGGCACGGTCGATGTCGCCAAGCAGCACGGCCAGGGCGGAGGGCGCATCGGCGGGAATCGCGGCGCCAAGCGAAATATCGGGAGAACGCATGTGTGAAAACCGCCGCTCTTGCTGCGGGATGGCATCTGTCAGACGCCAATCATAAGCGTGTTTCCCGCACGGGCAGCGTAAAGCGGAATGTGGCGCCCGCCCCCGGCTGCTCATCGACCCAGATGCGCCCGCCGTGCGACTCCACCACCGAGCGGCAGATCGACAAGCCCATGCCCAGGCCCTCTGGCCGGGTGGTAAAGAATGCGTCGAACAGGTTCGGGATGTTCGCCGGCGCAATGCCCGGACCCGTGTCCTGCACCGTGCAAAGCACCCGCGGCGGCACGGCGCCGAGCCGTTCGCACCGCACCAGGATCGAACGCTGGCCGGCTGGCGCCGCCGCGCAGGCCTGCATGGCATTGAGCAAGAGGTTGATCAGCACCTGCTGCAGCTGGATGCGATCGCCCAGCACCGCCGGCAAGCCAGGCATCACGTGGGCGGACACCGCCACGCCCTGGTTGCCCATTTCAGGCATCAGCAGCGCCAGGGATTCAGCCAGGGCGGCACCCAGGTCCACGGGCGCGCGCTGCGGTACGCCCTTGGCCGCCAGCGCGCGCGTGCGGCCGATGACGGCGCTGGCGCGCTGGCCCTCGCTGATCATGCGCTGCACCGCGCTGCGCGCCTCCTCCAGGTTGGGTTGCGCCCGGTCCAGCCAGCGCAGGCAGGCTTGCCCATATGTGATGATGCCGGCCAGCGGCTGGCTGACTTCGTGCGCGATGGATGCCGTCAGTTCGCCCAGCACGGCGATGCGCGACACATGCGCCAGTTCCTCCTGCGCCACGCGCAGCACTTCCTCGGCGCGGCGGCGCTCCGTGATATCAACCACCGTGCCGACAAAGCCCAGGCTGTCCTCGCTGCCCCGGCGCGGCTGTCCCACGCAGATCAGGTGCTTCTCTTCGCCGTTGTGGCACAGAATGCGGAACGCCTGCTGGAACGGCGTGCCCTCCTTGCGCGCGCGGGCCATGCCGGCGAGCACGCGGGCACGCTCGCCGGCATGGATCATCGCCACCAAGGTGTGCATGCGCGGTGCGCCAGCCGCGGGGTCCAGCCCGAAGAGCCGGTACATCTCCGCCGACCAGCGCATCTCGCGCCGCGCCGGCCACCATTGCCAACTGCCGGTCTTGCTGATGCGCTGGCCCTCGGCCAGGGAGGCCTCGCTTTCATGCAGGCCGCGCCGCCTCGCACGGGCGTTGCCCAAGCTGCCTTTGCGCAACGAATGACGTGGGCAATAGGGTCTGCGCATCGTGATCACGCCTGCGCCGCCACGTTGGTCAGGCCAAGCACGTGCGCCATCACCACCAGGTCGGCAAAGGTGCGCGCGCCCATCTTCTTCATGGCCTGCGCGCGGTGGATCTTGACCGTGACCGTGCTCAGGCCCACGTCGTCGGCAATCTGCTTGTTCATCAGGCCCGCCGCCGCCAGCGCCATGACTTCACGCTCGCGCGATGTCAGCGTCTCGAACGCGGCCTTCAGCTCGCGCCCGCGCTGTTCGCAAGCGCGCCGCTGCACATCCCTGCCGATGGCTTCCGTCACCGCATCGAGCAGGTCCTGGTCGCGGAACGGCTTGGTCAGGAAATGCGTTGCACCGGCCCGCATCGCCATGACCGACATGGCAACGTCCGCGTGGCCGGAGATGAACACCACCGGCACCGGGCAGCCCACCGCGGCCAGCATGGCCTGCAACTCCAGCCCGCTGGCACCCCTGAGGCGCACATCCAGCACCAGGCAGCACGGCACATCGGGGATCGGAAAGCACAGGAACTCGGCCGCGCAGGCAAAGGTCCTGACCTGGATGTCCATCGAGCGGAACAGGCTGGCAATGCCATCGCGCAAGGCCGCGTCATCGTCAACGACCAGCACCACGCCGTCATCGACGAGCCAGGCGCCGCCGGGACCGGGATAGCCGTCGGATATCGCCATGCCGCATCCTATGCCCTGCACCTGGAGAAAGGGCATGCGACGATCATTTGAATCCTCTATTCTCAAACTCCGGAAAAAAACGGCAACGCGAGATGCGCCAGCCTGCCTGGCGGGCATCGCGATTCTTCCCTATCCGCATGAGGCCGGCCATTGTCCAGGGGTGTGCACAGTTCATCCCCGGGTGTAGCCGGGGCGTGAGCCCATGCAAGGGACACCTCGCCGGCCTCAAGATTGCGGCCATCTCGCATCAATTTTGCAATCGTTTGCATTGTGGATGAAAGCGCCGAAAGATCAAGCCCGAAAACGCGGCAGGACCGGATCCGCACAATTCGAAAATGGCCTGCAGCCCTTACCGCGCATGGCTTTGAAGCCGATGGCCCGCGCCCACTACAAGGATGTGTAGTTGACCACCGTTGCGATTCCCGGAAGATGCGGATTGCTCGCCTGCGCGAGCCGCCTATTGCGCCTATTGCGCCGGCGGCGCCGTCGAGCCGCGTACGATCAGCTCGGGGCGGAGCACCACGCTGGCGGCCTCGGCCTTCGCGTTCTCGATGCGCGCCAGCAGCAGCGTCGCCGCCTGCACGCCCATCTCGTGGACGGCAATCCGGATGGTGGTGAGCGCAGGCGTGAGCGCATCGACAAAGGGCATATCGTTGTGGCCGATCACCGAGACGCGCGCGGGGCATGCAATCCCGGCCTCGCGCAGGTAGTCATAGCATCCCAGCGCCACCAGGTCGTTGCCCGCGGCGATCGCGGTCAGCGCGGGAAACCGCGCCAGCAGCGTGCGGCAGGCTTCGCGCCCCGCTTCGCGGCCGTAGCTTGCCGCCTCCACGATCATCCATTCGTCTTTGCGCAGCTTGTGCCGCCGCACCGCATCGATAAAACCCTGCTTGCGCTGGTGGCCGGTGGACAGCGAGTCCGGCCCGGCGATATGGCCAATGCGGCGATGCCCGAGCGCCACCAGATGATCGACGGCGAGCCGCATCCCGAGCAGGTTGTCGCTGACCACACAGGGCACCCGGCCGATATCCTCCCCGCGGTTGACCATCACCACGGGGATGTTCTGCTTGACGCAGTAATCCAGCACGGCATCCTCGCGCTCAGCGGTCGCCAGGATCAGGCCGTCGACCTGGCGGCCCATCATCTGGTCGATGACAAAGCGCTGGCGCGTCTTGTCGGCGCCCACATTGACCACGATGGGCACATAGCCGCGCGAGGCCAGCACGCCCTCGAGCCCGGCCAGGATCGGCGGGAACACGGGGTTGGAGATATCCGGCAGCACCACGCCGATGAGCCCGGAGCGTTTGGTGCGCAGCCCGGCGGCGATGCGGTTGGGGCGGAAACCGAGCTCGTCGGCCATGCGCAGGATGCGCTCGGCCACCTCATCGGCGACCAGGTGCCGCGTGGCGGCATTCATCACCCGGGAAACGGTGGAGTAATGGACATCCGCCTTCGCCGCCAGGTCCTTCAGGGTAATGCGCTTGCGCTGGTCCATGCGGGCAGGGAGGCTGGTGTGCGATGAGTGAGAACATGCCATTTTAAGCGAAGACGCACGCGCCGGGCCCGCTTCCTTGCCACCTCCCCGCACGCCTCTACTGCCCGGCCTGCACGCCGGACTGCCGCACCACCGGCGCCAGCTTGGCGATCTCTGCCTTGATGTAGCGCTCGAACTCCTGCGGCGTGGACGTGCGCGCTTCGGCGCCTTGCGCCGACAGCCGCTCGCGCACCTCCGGCGCGGCCAGCGCCTTGGCGATCTCGCCATTGAGCGCGGCCACGATCTCCTTGGGCGTGCCTGCGGGCGCCAGCACGCCGAACCATGACTCGAAGGCGTAGCCCGGCAAGCCCGACTCCGCCACCGTCGGGATGTCCGGCAAGGCGGTAGCCCGCTTCGGCGTGGTGACCGCCAGCGCCTTGAGCTTGCCCTGGCGCACGAACGGCATGGCGGAGACAGTGGGCGCGAACATCAGGTCGACACGGCCCGCCATGACATCGGTCAGCGCCTCGCCCGTGCCCTTGTAGGGAATGTGCGCGATATCCACGCCGGCTTCCATCTTGAACAACTCCCCGCTCAGGTGGGTCGAGCTGCCGGAGCCTGCCGAATCGAAGTTCATCGTGCCAGGCTTGGCCTTGGCCGCTGCCACCACATCCTTGACCGAGCCCAGCTTGCTGGCGCTGTTTACGACCAGCACGTTGGGCACCGTCGCCACCAGCGTCACCGGCGCGAAGTCCTTCACGGTGTCGTACGACAGCTTGGGATAGAGCGTGGCATTGATGGCATGCCCGACCGATACCAGGATCAGGGTGTAGCCATCCGGCGCGGCCTTGGCGACCAGCCCCGCGCCGAGCGTGCCGCCCGCACCGGGCCGGTTCTCCACGATCATCTGGTAGCGGCCGGATTCGCCCAGCTTGTTGCCGACGATGCGGGCGAGGATGTCGGTCGCGCTGCCGGATGAGAATGGCACCACCAGGCGGATCGGCTTGGCGGGATACTGGGGCGGCTGGGCGAGCGCGCCCCCGGCGCTCACCGCGAGGGTGGCGCTCAGCAGGATGTGTCGAATCACGGTTGTCTCCTCCACCGCCTCGGGTCCGGCCGGATCGTGGCCCGGCCGGGCTGGGCGGCGCGATGGTCAGGTTCGAGGGTTAGAAGTTGTGGCGCATGCCTAGCGCAAAGGTTTGCGGATCGGCGCCTGCCGAAACGCCGAGGCTGTTGATGGCGAAGTCGTAGATAGCGTTTTTCCTGTTGTTGATGCGGCTGTAGTAGGTAAAGAGCGCGGTGCGCTTTGACAGCGGATAGTCATAGCCGAGCGTGAACTGGGTGGCGCCGGTCTGCGCGCCGCTGCGAAAGAACCCCACCGTCTCGGTGGCGTTGCCGGCGCCGTTGCCGGCCAGGGCAAAACCCAGCCTGATGCTGCCGGGCCCGAGCTTTTGCACCACCGAGGTGTAGTAGCCGTTGCGCGTCAGGTCGCCCGTGGCGGTGCGGTAGTGCAGCCGCTCGTACAGGGCGGAGACCTTGGTGCTGGCGAACTGGTAGGACACGCCCACCTTGATGGCATCGTCGTTGCGGCCCGCCGTCTGGTAGTGCTGGTGAATCTCGTAGGCCAGCGCCAGGTTGAGCGGCCCGCGGTCATAGGTGGTGGCGAACGAGTAGAGCGCCGGGTTGCGCGGCGTGGTGGGCTTTTCCTCGGGCACGCCCCAGCCCACGCCCGCGCGCAAGCCTTTCCATTCGGGGCTGCGGTATTGCACGATGTTCTGCTCGCGGCGATCGAAGGAGTGCGTGTCCTGGATGTTGTTGGTGCTCGATGCCGAGCCGTTGCTGATCAGCGCCATATACCCGGCGGTGGTCGGGTAATAGGGGTCGTATTCCATGGTGGCTTCGGTGTAGGGCGTGGTCCAGTGCCCCATGAAAAAAGTACCGTAATCACCGCTCAATCCTATGCGCGAGTTTCGTCCCGCAATCTGCCCGGCCCCGTTATCGATCGACAGGTTGCTCTCGATCTGCCAGATTGCCTTGAGCGAGCCGCCAAGGCCCTCCTCGCCCCGCAAGCCGAAGACCGACCGGTTATTGGTCAGCCGTCCGGTGCCGCCCAGCACGGCGCCGTCGGTGGCGGTGCTGGCTCGCGAGTACTCGATGCTGGTATTGAGCCGCCCATAGACCGTCACCGTGGATTGCGCATGGGCGGGCCCGCACACCGCCACCACGGCAAGCGCCCCGGCGCCAGCCATCAGAGACGGCCACCGGTGCCGGAGCGCGGGGCTCGCCGCGCTGTCCTTCGTTGTCTCCTGCCACCTATGCCTCCAGGCATTTCCCATGTCTCTCTTCCTCCATTGCGGATTCGCGGCGCGTCCGCCTGGTCAATTTGAAGAATATGCAAACGTTTGCAATCAAAGTAAAAATTCAAGGCGGATACGGCATGGCCAGCAGCAGCATGGCGGGACGGTTGCCCGGATTCTCCACCTTGCGGGCTTCACCCGGCGCCAGGCAGACCGAGTCGTACTGAGACAGATGCACGGCCTGCGCCCCGTTGCTGATGGTGACTTCCCCCTCCAGCACCACATAGTGCTTTTCCATGGGCGAGGCATCCAGCCCGGTATGGCCGCCCGGCAGGATCACCGAGACACCGAGCCAGAGCGACGCCGACGGCCCGGCCTCAAACCCCTGCAGGCGCAGGCAGCGCATGCCTTCGTGACCGGGCGGGAAATAGGCCGGCGCGGCGGCGAACCGGGTCGTGTTCATGGCATCAGCACCACGCGTTCCGGGGCGCCTTGCAGCACCGTGCGGTAAGCCTCGGCGGCGCGCGCCAGCGCGAAGGTGTAGTCCGCGTGCACCGGGAAGGGCCTGAGCTGCCCGGCCGCGAACATGGGGCCGAGCTGATCGAAGACCGCCGCGCAAGCGATGCTGTCCATGGCCAGCGTATCGATGCCCACATACGTGTGCTGCCCGCGGTAAAAGGCGAAGATGTCGAACGGCACGGCGCGGTCGATGGTCGAGATGAAGATCTGCGCGGCGCCGATCGCCATGGCCTGGTTGGCTTGCTCGAAGTACGGGCTGCCGACCGTGTTGTAGACGATATCCGCGCCGTGCCCGCCGGTCTCGTCGCGCACCACTTCGGCGATGTTGTCGCGGCTGGCGTCCAGCATGCGCACGGTGCCGCTGGCGTGACCGCGAAACGGCCCGGCCTCGCGCTCCACGGCGAAGACGCGCGCGCCCAGCGCGGTGGCAATCTGGATGGTGGCCTGGCCAACCTTGCCATTGCCGCCGCACACCAGCACCACGCTGCCCGCCTGCGGCAGGCCGGCACGGCGCAGGCCCTCATAGGCGGTGACAAACGGCACGCCAACCGCGCCGGCTTCTTGCAAAGTGACATTGGCGGGCTTCTCGCGCACTGCGGCAATGTCGAGCGTCAGGTAGCGGCTGTGCGTGCCATCGCGGCGAATGCCAAGCTCACCGCCGCTGCCCCAGACTTCCTTGCCCAGCAGGTGCGCGGGGCCGTCCACCACCACGCCGGCGTAGTCGCGGCCGGGCACACGCGGCCACACGGCATGCGGCATCAATCCCAGCGTGGCCTTGACATCGCTCGGGTTGACGCCCGCGCTGGCGACTTCGATGACGCATTGGCCGGCGCCGGGCACGGGCTTGGGAATGCCGGCGAACTCGAGTTGCAGCGCGTCGATGTTCGCTGCCTTGCGGGAGACGCGGATAGTGTTCATGGTCATGTGATATTCGTGTTTGTGTTCGTGTATTTGCTTGTGTATGTGCTGGCCTGATCGTTCATGCCGCCCGCAGGCCGAGCGTGGCCCGGGCCTCGTGTGGCGACGCCAGCGCGCCGCCCAGCGATTTGATGATGTCGCGCGCCTTGGCGACCAGCGCTGCGTTGTCCGGGGCAAGCACGCCCTTGTCCAGGTAGATGTTGTCCTCCAGGCCAACCCGGACATGCCCGCCCGCCAGCCACGCCTGCGCCACCATCGGGAACTCCGCCCGGCCAACGCCAAAGGCGGACCAGTGCGCGCCCGGCGGCAGCATGTTGCGCGCGTAGAACAAGGTCTCGGGCGTGGCCGCGAACCCGTATTTCACGCCGAGCACGAAGGTCCACAGGCCGGGGCCGTCCAGCACGCCTTCCTGGATGAAGTCGCGCGCCATGTGGAGGTCGCCGGAGTCGAAGATTTCAAGCTCCGGCATGACGCCCGCCTCGCGGATGACGGCCGCCATCTTGCGTACGTTCCGGGGCGTGTTGATGACCACGTCCGCACCGGAATTCATGGTGTTGAGGTCCAGCGAACACACATCGGGACGCAGCGCGGCGATATGCGCGACGCGCACTTCCGGGCGGACCAGGGTGGTGCCCGGGGCGGCATTGCGGGGTTCGTCCTCGCCCGGCACGAAGCGCCCGCCCGGGCCGGTGGTCAGGTTGATGATGAGCGCCTTGTTGCGCTTGCGGATCAGCTCGATCACCTCGGCGTAGTACTCGAGCGCCATTGATGGGCGCCCAGTCTCCGGGTCGCGCACATGGATGTGGGCTGCGGCCGCGCCCGCCTCGGCGGCCTCCAGCGCCGCCGTGGCGATCTGCGCCGGCGTCACCGGCAGGCCGGGATGTTGCTCCGGGGTAACGATGTTGCCGGTGACGGCGCAGGTAATGATGGTCTTTCTGCTATGCATGGTGAACGTGTTGGTGTCTTGCTGCCTTGCTGAATGGAACAATGTGTCGGGGGCGGGATCAGCCAAGCTGGCGCCCGCCGTCGACCACGATGGTGGTGCCGGTGGAAAAGCGCAGCGACGTGGCACAGGCCACGATGGCATCGGCGACGTCATCCGGCTTGCCGATGCGCTTGAGCGGCGTGGTCCTGGCCGCGCGCTCGTTGAATGCGCTGTCGCGCCCGGGCACGAAATCGGTGTCGACCACGCCGGGCGATACGTTGAGCACGCGGATCTCGGGCGCCAGCGCGCGGCCCAGCGATACGGCCATCATGTCGAGCCCTGCCTTCACCGCGCAGTACGCCACGTTGCTGCCCATGCCGGTGCGCCCCGCGATGGACCCCACGTTGACCACCAGCCCCTCACCCGTTGCCTTCAGGTACGGCGCCATGGCGCGGATCGCGGCGAACTGGCCGCGCCAGTTCACGGCGAACATCTCATCGATCAGCGCATCGTCCAGCGCGTCAAGGTCGGCGTGCGCGATCGCCTTGGTGAAGCCCGCGCTGTTGACCAGCATGTCGATGCGGCCGTACTTGCGCTGCACGTCGTCGGCCAGGCGCACGAGCGATGCGGTATCGCCGATCTGCGCCACCGCCGCAAGATGGTTGCCCGGCGGCAGTTCGGCCACCGCTTGCGCGCAAGTCTGCGCATCACGGCTGACCAGCACCACGCTGGCGCCCAGGGTGGCAAGCTTGCGGCCCGCCGCCATGCCGATGCCACCGGTGCCGCCGAGGATCACGGCAACCTTGCCGGCAAGTTGCGGCGTCGAAACTTGTTGTTGAATCGTCATCGTCATGTCTTCCGTGGTCGGTAATCAGTCGATCGGCGGCGTCGGGAAGGTCTGCTCGCCCGGCTCCAGCACAAAGTTGAAATCCAGCGTGTAGAACGGCGCCGGGAAGCCGCCCCATGGGCTTGTGCCTTCGTCCACGCGCCGGAAATGGCCCACCAGTTCACGGTGCACGCCAAAGGTCACGTCCGACTCCAGGTGCTCGGAATCGTCGGCGAAGACCTGCGTGACAAGCGTGCGATAACCCGGCGCCGCGGCGATGAAGTGAATGTGCGCCGGGCGGTATGGATGGCGGTTCTGTTCGGCCAGCAGCTGGCCGACGGGGCCGCCCGTCGGCACGGGATAGCCCGCCGGGCGCACCGAGCGGAAATGGAAGCGGCCTTGCGCATCGGCCCGGAAGGCGCCGCGCAGGTTCTTGTCCGGCTGCGAGGGATCCTGGTTGTCATAGAGGCCAACCGGCGAAGCCTGCCACGCCTCCACCAGCGCGCCGGCCAGGGGCTCGCCGGCGGTGTTGCGCACTTGTCCCCTCACAAACAATGGCAGCCCCGGCGTCTCGCCTTGCACCACGCAATCCCCGCACGCGTAAGACGGCGCGCCGCCGCGATAGAACGGCCCCAGCAGGGCGCCCGGCGTGCGGCCACCGGTGATGCCGTTGTTCATCAGCGTCACCAGCGTCGACAGGCCAAGCACATCGGCCGCCAGCACCACCTCGTTGTTGGTTGCGTGGGTCGCATGGCCTAGCGCTGCGACAAAGCGCAGCCCGGCCTCGAACTCCTCGTCGCTGGGCCGCACCTGCCTCAGGAACGCGTGCAGATGATCGACCAGCGCCTCGACCACCTCCCGCAGGCGCGGGTCGGTGGTATCGCGCATCGCCTGCTTGACCAGCTGGCTCAGCGTGTGTTCGTCGTCCACCAAGGACAGGCCGCGGCCGAGCCTCGGGGCAAGTGTCGTCTCCATGTTCATCTCTGGTTTCCGTTCTTTGCAAACGTTTGCATTATGGGCCGCGTTCTGGAAAAATCAAGAACATTCGCAATTGGACCGGCCCGCGCATCGTATGCTGTAGTACGGGCGAGCGCCCTCCTCTTCACAAACATGAACCCCGCCATGCAGACCACGCCACAGTCTTCGCCACAGTCCTCGCCGCCTACGCAACCGCAGGCAATCGCCAGCCAGGTGTTCAAGGGCGCCATGCTCAGCCTGGTAGCGGGCTACGTCGATGTGGTCGGCTTTATCGCCCTGTTCGGCCTGTTCACCGCGCACGTCACCGGCAACTTTGTCATGCTCGGCGTGGCGCTCGCGCACGCGACCGGCGGCGTGCTGTCCAAGCTGCTGGCGCTGCCGGTGTTCGCGCTATCGGTGGCGGCCACGAAGATCGCCGTCGATGCCATGCAGGCGCGCGGCAGGCCGCCGCTGCCGCCGCTGCTGGTCACGCAAGGATTGTTGCTTGCCGCCTTCATGCTGGCGGGCTGCCTGGCCTCGCCCATGGCCTCGCCCGACATGCCGTCAGCCATTGCGACCGGCATGCTCGGCGTGGCCGCCATGGCGGTCCAGAACGCGCAATCCCGGATCGTGCTGACCGACCATGTGCCGACCACCATCATGACGGGCAACAGCACGCAGGTCATCATCGACCTGGTGGAGTTGCGCAGCGCCTCGGCCGACAAGGTGGCCGCGGCGAAGAACCGGCTGCGCAAGATGGTCCCCGCCATCGCTGCATTCGCGGCCGGCGCCGTGTCAGGCGCGTATGCCTATGTGCAGGCGTCGTACTGGTGCCTTGCCGTGCCGATCCTCATCCTGCTGGCGCTGGCATATAGCTACCGCGCCGGGCCGGCCGCGTCCCTGGCCGGGAGACAGGCGTAGCGCCGGGATGCAAGCATGGGATGCGTGCCTGAGCAGGCGTCCGGGGTCCGACGTCCGCCGCGATGTGCCCTATAGTTCAAAGCCAGTGGTAGCGCAAGGAGATGCACCATGGCGAGCTGGCCGAGCGCACCGGCCGGATCCACCCGGACCGGGTGTGGACAGTGGCGCTGGTGGGCCGTGGCGCGGCATGGCTGTTGATGGCGTAGGCCAGTGGCAACCCGATAGAATCAAAGGCCTATCGATTTAGCGCAGGTTTTAGCGCAGGTTTTAGCGCATATGCAAGCCATGCAGTCTCTGACTCCGGTGCGACTGGCCCGGCTGGCGTTCGCCGGCCTGGCGTTGGCTTTGTCGCTCCCGGCCAGCCCGGCCTCGCAACAGTGCGACAGGAGCCGTTTCGTGATTGCCATTGATGCGGGACATACAGCCAGCCATCCGGGCGCGACGAGCGCGCGCGGCGTGCCCGAGTTCGAGTTCAACACGCGCCTCGCCGCAACGCTGGTGCCGGTGCTGGCGGGCATGGGGTTCGCCAACGTATTCCTGACCAACGAGCGCGGCGCGGATATCTCGCTGACAGACCGCTCCGAGCTGGCGAATCGCCGCGGGGCGGATCTGTTCCTGTCGCTCCATCACGACTCGGTCCAGCCGCGTTATCTTTCCGCATGGACCTTTGAGGCCAAGCCCCAGCGCTACAGCGACAACTTCGCCGGCTACTCGATCTTTTTCTCCGGCCAAAACCAGCAGCCAGACGAAAGCCTGCGGTTCGCGCGCGTGCTGGGGTCCGAGCTGCACAGGCACTGCCTGCGCCCGACCCTGCACCATGCCGAACAGATCGAAGGCGAGAACAGGGAACTGGTCGACCCGGACCTGGGCATCTACAGGTTCGATGCACTCAAGGTCCTGGCTACCACCAGGATGCCGGCGGTGCTGTTCGAAGCCGGGGTGATCGTCAACCGCGCCGAGGAAACCCGGCTTGGCGATCCGGCGTACAGGCGGATGATGGCCGAGTCGATCGGCGCGGCGGTCGCCCGGTTCTGTGCCGGCGACAACGGTGCGGCAACAGCGAGTGCGCAATCATGCTTACCTCCCTGATGGCGCCGGACAACGGCGCGCGAGCGCGACGGGCCGGCCAGTGCTTGCAATTTACGCGGCATGCCGCATGGGCGACAGTCATCGTCTTGCTCGCCCTGTGCGCCATGGCACCGGTGGCACAGGCCGCGCCCTCGGGGCGGGTCGTGGGCACGCTGCTGCGCACCGGCGAATGGCTGGTGCATCAGTTGCGGGAATACGCGGTCCACGAAGCCATCGGCTTTGGGCTCGACGCGCTCGGCATCACCGAAGCCAAGGCCAATGAGCAAGAACTGAAGACACTGGAAAAACAGCTGGAGGCCAGCCTCGCCGCCAGCGCCGAGAACAGCGCGGCAAAGCAGGCGGAGCTGCGCGAGCAACTCCATGCCGCCGACGTGCAGCTGGCGGCGCTGCGCCAGTTGCAGACCCAGCGCCTGAGCGCGGCCGATACGCAGCAATTGCGCGACCAGGTCGAGGACAGCATGCAGCGGATCCTGACCGTGATCAACGAACACGAGCGCAGGCTGGACGCCCTGGAGCGCGACCTGAATGCCTTGAAGACGCGCGTGGCGCAGATCGATACGCCGCCCCCGCGCGCGGCGGCGCCGTACAACGCGGGAACGGCAATGGGAGCGGGAGCGGGAGCGGCGATGCTGCCGCCGAGCTTCAACTGCGGCAACGCCAGGACCGGGCCGGAAAAGCTGATCTGCAATGACCGCCGGCTTGGCGACGCGGATGGACGGCTGGGGGCCATCTACGAAAACCTGCGTTTCTTCCTGAACAGCGCCGAATTCATCCAGGTGAGGGACGACGAACGGCGCTGGATCCGCTGGCGGGATGAACGCCTGGCAACGGATTGCGCGCGAGGCGGGCAGGTCGACATGAACTGCGCCATCGGCCTGTGGGAGACCCGCATCGTGCAACTGCAAGGGAAGCTGAAGCGCATCCAGCAGGCTCGCGGCGAGCCTTACAAGGCAAGCGGGCGGTAGAGGCAAGGGCCTCGTCGCACGGCATGCGCCGCGCCCCCATCCCCTTGGAGGCGGCTTCAACATGAAGCGATGCGGTTCTGGCCGGGGTCAGCACCCAGCAACCCGAAGCGATCCCCCTATCCGGCGATACCGAGGCCGTCCCTAGGGCGCGGCGCCGCCATCCAGCGTGGCCAGTGCCGCCAGGTAGTCGTAGCGCTCGACCTGTGCCTGCAGGCGCTGGCAGCCATCGGCGCACAGCAGGCGGGTAAAGACGTCCCGGTAGCGGGCAAAGGTGTTGTTGGCCGCGCTGTCGCCCTCTTCCAGCTGTTCGCGCAGGAGCTTGAGCACGGACTCCTGCGTGACATCGGGACCCGCAAGGGGGCCGCACGCATCCGGCGCGCCGCCATCCAGCGCTGCGGGTTCGGTTGGCAGGTGCATGCGCAAGGCCGCCAGCAATGGCAGGAAGGTAGTGCGCAAGGCTGCCAGCAGCGTGACGGGGTCGGGACGCCCTGGCGCATGAGGAAGTTGCAGGCTCGCCTCCAGCGTAGCCGCCGCGCTCGAGATCGGCATGGCACCGAGATTGGCGGCCAGGCCCTTGAGCGAGTGCGCGAGCGACAACGCGCCGTCGCGGTCGCCGTGGGCAAGCCGCTCGCCGATCCGGTCCGGCATGTCGGCGTAGCCGCTGGCAAAGCGCTCAAGCAACTGCCGGTAGACTTGCGCGCGGCCGCTGACGCGGCCCAGGCCGCCGCCCACGTCAAGATGCGGTGAGCTTGCCAGCGCGTCCACCCAGGCCGGCCGGGACCCGGCTGACGGGGCGGCGTCGTCGCCGCCCGGGACGGCCAGCCACTGGCGCAGCATGGCGTAGAAGGCCGGCGGGCTGATCGGCTTGGCGATATGGTCGTTCATGCCGGCGGCCAGGCAGCGCGCCCGGTCTTCCGGCAACGCGTTAGCCGTCATTGCCACCACCGGCAGGCTTGCGAACGCCTCTTGCTCGCGGATGTGCCGGGTAGCTTCGAACCCATCCATCACGGGCATCTGCACGTCCATCAGGACCAGGTCGTAAGCGCCGGACTGGAGCAGGTGCAGCGCCACGGCGCCGTTCTCGGCCGTATCGGGGTAGATGCCCGCAGCCTGCAGCAAGTGGACCGCGACCTCGCGGTTGATGTCATTGTCTTCTACCAGCAGCACGCGCGCGCTCGGCAACTCCGGCGTGGCATCGAGCGCCGCCGAATGCGGCTGCGTCGCCTCCGGTGGCGCGTCATTGTCCGGGGACAGCGTGCGCACCGTCGCCTCCAGCAGCAGCGATGCGCTCACCGGCTTGATCAATGTCGCGTCAAAGCCCGATTGCTCGCCCTCGCGCAAGACTTCCTCGCGGCCATGGGCGGTAATCATGACGCGGCGCGGGCGCGGGTGGCGCAGGCGCATGGCGTCGATATGGCGAGCGGTCTCGATGCCGTCGAGACCAGGCATCTTCCAGTCGATGAACACGGCCTGGTAGGGATCGGCGGCTTCGTCGGCCTGGGCGATCCTTGCCAGGGCAGCCCGGCCGGAACCCGCCTCGTCCACGCGGAAGCCAAAGTTGCGCAGCATGGCAATGATGACCTGGCGGGCGTAGTCATGATCGTCCGCCACCAGCAGGCGGCAGCCCGCCAACTGTGGCGCGACCAAGGCGCTGGCAGGCCGCTTCTTGCCCGCCAGCAGGTCCAGCTCGAACCAGAAGTTGCTGCCCTTGCCCGGCGTGCTTTCGACCCCGAGGGTGCCGCCCATCAACTCCACCAGACGGCGGCAGATGGCCAGACCCAGGCCGCTGCCGCCGTAGCGCCGGGTAGTCGAGGCGTCGGCCTGCTCGAAACTCTGGAACAGGCGCGCGCAGGTCGCGGGGTCGATGCCGATGCCGGTGTCGCGCACCTCGAAGCGCAAGCGGATGCGGGGCTGGCATTGCCCGTCGCCGTGGCGCTCGACGCGTATTACGATTTCACCCTGGTGGGTGAACTTCACCGCGTTGTTGGCGAAGTTGATCAGGATCTGGCGCAGGCGCAGCGGATCGCCGCGCAGCGAGTCCGGCACGTCCGGGGCGACTTCGACGATCAGTTCGAGGTGCTTGGCAACGGCCCGTTCGGCCACCAGGTCGCTCACCGTGCGCAGCATCCGCTCCAGCGAAAAATCGATCCGTTCGATCTCCAGCTTGCCGGCCTCGATCTTCGACAGGTCCAGGATGTCATCGATGATCTCGAGCAGATGCTGGCCGGAATGCTGGATCTTTTCCAGGTAGCCGCGTTGCTTGTCGTCAAGCCGCGTGCGCAGCGCCAGATGCGCCATGCCGATCACCGCGTTCATCGGGGTACGGATTTCATGGCTCATATTGGCCAGGAAGCTGGCCTTGGCATGCGCGGCGCTCTCCGCGGCCTGCTTGGCCACGACCAGTTCAGCATTGGTCTGGGCAAGCTCGCGCGTACGTTCCTCGACGCGGCGCTCCAGCGTCTGGGACAGCGAGGTCAGCCGGCGGTTGACCTCGACCTGCTCCGTGATATCGATACCCACCGCACCGACCCCCACCACCTGATGGGTGGCCGGGTTGCGCACCGGAAAGCGCGTCATCTGGAGATGGCGCTCGCCATGGGGCGTGCGCAGCGCGTAGACGTGCTCCTCGGCCTTGCCCGATGACATCACGCGCGCCTCCATCTCCCGGCGTGCCCGCGCGACTTCAGGGTTGGAGCCGGCATCCCAGTCGGACCTGCCCAGCACTTCGCCCTCGCTCGCGCCGAGCAGCGCCTGCATGGCCGGGTTCAGGGCCAGCATGGTGTGATCGCTGTCCTTGAGCGACATGACGGCGGGCGAGTGCTCAAGCATCGCGCGCATCCTTTCCTGGCTTTCCGCCAGGCGCCTGCCGTCGCGCCGCGCGATCCACGTGGCGGTGCCGATCAGCAGCAAGATGATGGCCGTCAGTGCCGCCAGCACGTCGCGGGTGAACAGGTATGGGGCGAACGCTTCGCCCATGTCCTGCTCCACGATCAAGCCCATCTCCAGGCCGGGGACCCAGATGCCTGCGCCCGCGGCCCGCTGGCCACGGTAGTCGGCATAGTCGTAGGCAAGCACGGAGGCATGGTCGCGCAGCAGGCGCTCGGCAACCAGGGTCAGCGGGCCGCCCGGCTGGGCGCCGCCGCCATCCTTGCCGCTCTGGCCGGGGACCCGGGCCCATACATTGAGCATGGACGCGGTGCCTGGCGCCAGCCGGCCCTTGGCCTCCAGCTCGGCGCCGAAGCGGCTGGGAGACACCAGCCGGCCCCGGGCGTCGATGGCGTAGAGTTCGCCAGTGCGGCCGAACTGGCCAGCCGCGATGATCGGCAGCATCACGGCGCCGGGATCCAGCCGCAGGCATAGCACGCCAATGGCGCGTCCCGCGTCCAGCAGCCGGGCGCACACCACCTGGAACGGCAGGTCCACCAGCGTGCCCCACGGGTCCCGGGTTCGCTCCGGGGCAGGATAAGGCGGCGAGGCGGCGCTGCCCTCTTCCAGCGCCCGCCGGGCTGTCTGGGCAGGCTCTGGCAAAAGCAGGCGGCCGGTGCGGCCGGGCAGCTCCGACGCCACGATCTTGAGGTCCGGCGTAGCCAGGACGTAACCGAGGTAGCCGCTGCTCTGGAAGACCGGGGTCACCCAGCGTTCGAACCTCGCCACCGCCTCACCATCCGGCAACGGCTGGCCCGGGGCCGGGGCCAAGAGCAGCGGGCGCGCGAACCTGAGCGCCTCCGGCAGGCGCGCAATCCGCTCGGCGCGCCGCTGCTGCTCGCCACTCCAGAGCCCCAGCAGCCGCGCGTTCGTCGCCAGCATCGACTCCACGCGCGTGCCCAGGTTGGCCCGGTCGTTCTCGTACACCAGCTGGGCGGCGCCGCCGGCCAGCAGGCAGACTGTCACCACCAGCAGCACGGCATAGGCGTAGCGCCGCAGACCGGCGCGCGTGGCCAGCCGCCTGCGCCAGGCAGCCAGCAATCCAGAAGCGGATGCGGCCATCATGCTTGCGGCGTGGCGGCGGGATAGCCGTTGGCGGCGAGCAATGCCACCTCGCGCGCATGGTCCGCGTCGGTGTCTGCGTAGCGTTGCGAAATGGCCAGGAACTCGGGCGCGATGGCCAGGAACGCGTCCACCATGTCCGGATCGAAATGGCTGCCTCTCCCTTCGCCGATCATCCTTACCGCCTGCTCGTGCGGAAATGCGGGCTTGTAGACGCGCCGGCTGATGAGCGCATCGTAGACATCGGCGACCGCCATCAGGCGCGCGGAGACGGGAATCGCATCGCCCGACAACCCGTCGGGGTAGCCGCTGCCGTTCCATTTCTCCTGGTGATAGTGCGCAATCTCGCGGGCGTAGCGCAGGAAGGAGTTAGGGGTGCCGCACTGGGCCTCGGCATGCGCAATGGCGTCACGCCCCAGCGTGGTGTGGGTCTTCATGACCTCGAATTCTTCGGCGGTCAGCTTGCCGGGCTTGAGCAGGATGCGATCCGGGATGCCGACCTTGCCAATGTCATGCAGCGGGGCCGACTTGAACAGCAACTCGATGGTCTCGTCGTTGAGCTCGTCGCAAAAGCGAGGATGGTGCCGCAGCGCCTGCGCCAGGCGGCGCACGTAGTGCTGGGTGCGCCGCAGGTGATTGCCGGTTTCGTTGTCGCGCGTCTCCGCCAGGGATGCCATGGCCATGATGGTGACGTCCTGGATCACGGAGATCTCCCGCAGCCGCCGCTGCACCTCCTGTTCCAGGTAGGCCGACTTGTCCTGGAGAAAATCCCTGGCGCTCTTGAGGGTGAGATGGGTGGCGATGCGCGCGTGCATCACCAACGGGCTGAGCGGCTTCATGATGTAGTCCACCGCGCCTACCTGGAACCCGCGCGTCTCGTCGTGCTCACCGGTACGGGACGTCAGGAAGATCACGGGGACGTCCATGGTGGCCGGGTTCGCCTTGAGCTGCCGGCACGCTTCGTAGCCGTCCATGTCCGGCATCATCACGTCAAGCAAGATCAGGCTCGGCGGGGCCGCCGTGGCGATGCGCACCGCCGCGCTGCCCGAGGTCGCCACCTTCACCCGATAGCGGTCCTGGAGCAACGCGGCCATCATCGCGATGTTTTCTGGAAGATCATCCACCACAAGAATCGTGGGCTGGGCATCGGAATTATCAGAGCGCATGGGGAGATTCAGGTCGGGATACTTGCCGGGCAGGCAAGATGACGGCGTTTGCGGCGCGCTTCGAAAGACATGCCGTCATATTGCGTTGACATAGCGGATTACTCGCACCGGTTCGCTTTTCGCCCGGGCCAGGCCACAGATTGCACGGGACGCAAAAAACCAAGGTGCATCCCTGCCCCTGTCTTGCCATAACGGACATCTCGCGTCGCAAATTCAGCCCCCCTTGCGGAGGGGATCAAGTATCGGCGCCCACTGCCGTTAACCCCGCTCCGAGCGGGCGCAGCAAAAAAAAAGGCCCACCGAAGTGGGCTTTCCCAAGACAAACGGACATCGGTCGCATGGCATTGACACTGACACCCCCGCAATCGATTCAATGCACGCCGACTACGTCAGAAGACGTGTCCGCATTGCCGGCATCGCCGCACGCCACACCGGCTTGTTGCCCGACCCACAGCGAGTCCATGCAGGCATCGAGGCCCGTCTTTCGCCGAATCGAAGCAACGGCCGCATTGTCATGGGTTCCCGCTGGATCGGAAAGAGTAAAAATACTCTCCCCGTCCCCTATTCCTGCCCTGGCAACGGATGCGCATGCAGGGCGTGCGAACTGAGTAATTCCACTCTTTCGCGGCAGCCATCGCCAAGCCATCATGAGGCATGGAATCTCATCAGCTAACTGTTCGCCACACCTTGCGCATCGACCAGTGGATGACGGCGGTGGGCAACGGCGAAACCTCACTGGAGTATGACAACTGGTTAAGCTGCGTGCTCAATGACCTGGAACCCGGGCGGCCGGAGTACGCGATATCGATCACGACCCGGGAAGGCAAGAACGAGTTCCGGTTCCAGCATCGCACGCGCTATGAGGTACGGCACCCCAAGTACGGCATCCGGCGATTCGTGTGCGCCGTCGACAGCGATGCGACATTGATCGCCTTCGAGAATACGATCTCCGGTGTCCGCTACCCATGGGTGACGATCGACGGCACATTCACCCAGGCTGAACTGTGGTCGCTCAGGTTGCTGTGCGCCGGAGTCGACCTGTGCGCCGCCCCGGTCGGCGTGGAGAGCCGCTGAAACGTTGGCGGTTCCGGGGAACGATGTCATGGCCGGCCCCCTTTTTCCGGTCCAGAGCGTGCTTTGCGCGTGAGGCTTACCAGCATGGCCGATTTTGCAGGGAAACAGCACTCCCCGTGTCCCCACCTGCAGATGACGCGCCAGATTCACGCGCCGGGCTGCCTCTGGACCCTTTTTACACCGCGCCCACGGCGCACGCCGAGCGCAGGTTGGCGATCAGCGCCGGAAAGTCCCGGGCCAGCGTGGCGAGCGCCACGGCATCCGCCCGGTCATCCTGCAAGCCACGGTCCAGCACCGAACATGCCTGCGCGAGCTCAGCCGCCCCAAGCATGCCGAGCACGGCCCTCAGGCCATGGGCATGCAGGCTTGCCTGGCCAAAGTCGCCGGCCCCGATGGCCGCATGGATCTGCGTTACCACGTCCGCGCGCTCGGCGCAGACGCGCTTGGCCAGATTGATGTAGATATCCTCGCGGCCGAACAAGAGTTTGATCCCCGCGGCGGCATCCAGGCCCGGTACTCGCTTCAGGGCCTGCGTCACCGCCGTCCCCGCTCCTGCCGGGCCGCGAGCCGCGCCCGATGGCACGGCGACGGGCGGTAGCCATGCCGCGATGGTGCGAAACATTGCCTGTGCGTCGATCGGCTTTGAGATGTGATCGTTCATCCCGCCCTCGATGCAGCGAATGCGGTCCGCCGACATCGCGTCCGCCGTCAGCGCCAGCACCGGCAGGGCATGAAGGCCCAGGCCGTGGCGAATCGCGCCGGTGGTCTCTATACCGTCCATGCCCGGCATATGGATGTCCATCAGCACGATATCGAATGCGTTTTCCTTGAGCGCCACCAGCGCCCGCTGGCCGTCGCCGGCAACTTGCACGTCCATGCCCGCCAGCTCGAGAAGATCGCGCGCGACCTCCTGATTGATCGGATTGTCCTCGACCAGCAAGACCCTGCGCCCGCGCAATGCCTCCCACGCCGGCCCGGCGAGCGAGTGGCAATCCGATGGCGCCACAGCCATACGCGAAAGCGCGGAGCCCGGAGCGGCCGCCCGGTCCGCGCACGCAATCCCCAGCGACACCTCGAACGAGAAGATGCTTCCGACACCAGCCTGGCTCCGCGCGAAGACGCGCCCACCCATGAGTTCCGCCAGCTTCTTGCTGATCACAAGCCCAAGCCCCGTGCCTTCAAAGCGGCGGTTCATCGCGCTGTCCAATTGCTGGAACGGCGTGAATAGCTCCGACAATGCTTCCTGAGCAATGCCTACGCCCGTGTCCTCGACCTCGAAACACAAGCCGATATGGCTGTCGCGCACGAGCGTCTCCCTGACTCGCAGGCAGACCTCGCCACGATCCGTGAACTTCAGCGCATTGCCCAGGAAATTGATCAGGATCTGCCCGACACGCAGCGGATCGCCGACCAGCCGAAGCGGAATCGCGGGGGATGTGAAGATGGACATCGTGATGCCCTTCGCTTCCGCCGTTTCCCAGAACAGTCCCGTAACACGGTCCAGCAGTTCAGACAGGTAGAATTCGCGCGCGTCGATGGTCAGCTTTTCCGCCTCGATCTTCGAGAAATCCAGGATATCGTTGACGATCCCCAGCAAGTGCCCGGCGGATGCACCGATGCGCGTCAGATAGCGATCCAGCTTGTCCGCGCGCTCGCGGCTCAGCGCCAGATGCGACATGCCGATGATGGCATTGAGCGGCGTCCTGATCTCGCGGCTCATGTTGGCCAGGAACTGTGCCTTGACGCGCGCAGCCGATTCAGCCGCCTCGCGGGCCGCCGTCAGCTGTAGCGTTCGCTCTTCGACGCGTGCTTCCAGCGTGTTGGTAAGCGCCTCCAGCGCCTGCCTTGTGCGCTCCTGCTCAGTGATATCGGCGGCCACGGTACCGACGCCGATGATGCCCGCATCGTCCGGCCCGCGCACCGGGAACGTGACCATGCGGAAGACACGTTCATACCCATAGCGAGGACTGATCGTATGCACCTGGTTCTGGGATGTTCCGCTGGCCACGACCAGTTCGTGCATATCGCGGCTGATCTGCGCGATATGGCGATTCGGGATGACGTCCCAGTCGCAGCATCCCACGAAAGCGCCGCGCGGCACCCCGATGGCTTGCTCGTAAGCTTGATTGGCCATGATGCCCACACCCTCGATGTTCTTGTAGGCCAGCCCGGTCGGCAGGTTCTCGCGGAATGCGCGTATGCGCTCCTCGTTCTCGATCGCGCCGCGGCGCGCGCGCCACTGGAATGCCGCCAGCGCAAGGATCAGCCCGATCGCGATCGCGGCAAGGCTGGCGATCGCCCTGCGGACCAGGAAATACGACTGATAGGCTTCGTCCACCTGCAGCTCGACCACCAGCCCCATGTCCTGGTCAGCCAGCCATCGGCTAGCCCCGATGACCTTGTGTCCGCCATAGCCGTCATAACCCTCGGCGTCCACCGCCTCCTTGACTTTATCCGTCAGCAGTTGCTGCGCAAGTTTTGTCGGGGCATAGCCAGTACGGCCCTGCACCAGCAAATCGGCCGCCGGCCGCTCGCCGGGCAAAATCCCCCACGGCACCGGGGAGTCGTCCTGCCGCGTACGATCAGGCGGCGCATCGCGCGCCGAGTCGCGGGTCGGGGAGATAATGCGTGCGGCGGAATCGATCACGTAAGCCTCGCCCGTTTCGCCTATCCGGCCCGCCTTGAGAATCTTGAACAGCCTCACGTAGGGATCGACACGCAGGCACAGGAAGCCAGCGGCCCCTCCATCCACATCGATGCGCGCGCAGGCAACCTGATAGAACATCCCGGCCGGCTGTTCAACGCCCTGTGCCATGAGCGGCAGCGTCGAGACAGTGGGCCGCGAAATGGCAAATCCAAGCGCCTGCGCCTCGCGCAACGTCCGTATGGTCTGCTCGGTCAGGTCCGAGGCGTTGACATAGCGCGGGCTGCTCGCCGCGAGAATGGTATGGTCCGGGTGGATCAGGGCATAGCCGTCGAAGCCCCGGCTCCTGTAGATCGGCAGGATCCACTGGTCGAATTCAGCCCGCAAATCGGCCCGGCCGGGATCGGCCAGGATACGTTTCACCAGCTTTTTCAGGGCAGGGTTCTCGGCGATGCTCCCGACTCGCCCCGCAGAATCCTCGCCCATCGCCTGGTTCAGGTCCAATATCGCCTGGAGCACGGCTTTCAGGCGGCCTTCGGCCCTCCGATGAAATTGCCTTTCAAGCCCCCGCAGCACCGCGTGGCTCAAGACCAGCAGCAATACAACGGCCGCCGCCGTCATGATGAGATTCTGGCGGACCTCTCTCCCGCTTGTCCCTCGCAGACTCCTTAAGTAACGCTTGATCATGATTTCCTGCGACGAATCGCGACGCATCGACGACGGGGCGGCATTCCTGCCCCGTGCCGGCGGCCGGCGGGACCTTGATTTCCGGCTTTCGCGACTTCTACTTTACTGGCGGCCCGGGCAAGGTGGCTCAATCGAGAAGCAGCGTCGTCAATTCAATCGCGGATTTGACTTGCAGTTTTTCCATCAAGTGCGCCCGGTGATTTTCCACGGTACGGACGCTGATTCCCAGCTCCGTGGCAATCGCTTTGCTGGTCTTGCCGGTCGTGACATGCCAGGCGACCAGCCGCTCCTTCGGGGTCAGCAGTGCAAGCCGGATGCTTTTGTCGGCCGAGGCCAGCCTCTGCTCGTGCATCTGGCGGCTGCGTTCCAGCGCGCCCCGCACTTTTTGCACCAGCATTGCACCATCGACGGGCTTCTCCAGAAAATCGAGCGCACCCGCCTTGATCGCCTTGACCACCGAAGGGACCTCGGAGTAGGCGGAAACAAAGATGGTAGGTGGAAAAAGGCCCTTGCAGGCCAACTGGCTCTGCACCTGCAGGCCGCACATCCCCGGCATGCGCAGATCGCAGACCAGGCATTCAACCGGCGCCGGCCGGTACGCTTCGACGAAATCGCGAGCGGAAACAAATGTCCTTATCTCCGTGCCAAGGCCACGAAGCAACTCATGGTGTGTCCAGAGCACAATGTCATCGTCATCGACTAGATAGATTACGGGTCGTTCAACTGCCACAGCCTACATCTCCAATTCCTGGCTTCCCGCGACCGGATGTCGGCCGGATGTCGGCCTGTCGGCACGTTCACATACCGTGCAATGCGGCCAAGCGGACCAATGGGCACCTGAGAAGCCCCGCACCCACCAGCACAGTAAGCCATCATGATGGCGAAGTTGAAATTGGGTAATCCCCGGAGTCTCTGGAAAACAATGAAACCAAAAATATCTTAATTGCAGCACTTCCGATTATTAAGAAGAAACTTAATAGCGCAACATTTCCCGGCGTGCCGCTAGGTGGATGTGCGGTTTTAGCCTCCGACCGGTGGGGAACCGAAATTACGATTAAATCCAATGACTGCGAGCCAGGATAAGAATCATGTCTTGCAATGTGCCAGCGGCACCCGCGATGACTCCGGGGCGCCGGCGCACGCCAGCCACATCCGGTCGCGCAAGCGCGCGATCAGGCCACTGCCGCGCTGCGCTGGCGGCGTGCTTCCCGGTCGCTCGCCGGTGCATGTGGCCGCCCGGCGCCGCCGGCGCCCGGCAGGCGGAAGAACGCCACCGCCTCGTTGAGTTCCTGGCCCTGTTCCTGCAGCGCGCGCGACGCGCTGGCGGCTTGTTCCACCATGGCGGCATTCTGCTGGGTCACCTGGTCCATCTGCGAGATCGCCTGGTTCACCTGCTCGATACCGCGGCTTTGTTCCATCGATGCGCTGGCGATGTCTTCCACGATGCTGCTCACGCGCGCGACCGCCCTGGTCACCGAGTTCATGGTCTGCCCGGCTTCGCCCGCCAGCGTGGCGCCGTTCTGGATCTGCTGGAGCGAGCCCGCGATCAGTTCCTTGATCTCCTTGGCGGCGCTTGACGAGCGCTGCGCGAGGCTGCGCACCTCGCTGGCCACCACGGCAAAGCCGCGGCCTTGCTCACCGGCGCGGGCGGCTTCCACCGCGGCGTTGAGCGCCAGGATATTGGTCTGGAAGGCGATGCCTTCGATCATGCCGGTGATGTCGGCGATCCTGGTGGAGCTGGCGCTGATGCCTTGCATCGTATCGACCACGCGGCCAACCGCCGTGCTGCCGCTCTGCGCGATATCGGCGGCCTCGCGCGCCAGGTCGTTGGCTTGCCGGGCGTTCTCGCTGCTCAGGCGTACCGTGGTGGTCAACTCCTCCATGCTGGCGGCGGTTTCCTCAAGCGACGCCGCTTGCTCTTCGGTGCGCTGGCTCAGGTCCGCATTGCCCGCGGCGATCTCCGCCGACGCGCCGGCGATGCTTGCGCTGCTCTGGCGCACGCGGGACACGATCTGCGTCAGGCGCTCGTTCATGTCACGCAGGGCCGACAGCAGGCGGCCGGTCTCGTCCCGCGCCACCACGGCAATCTGGCTGCTCAGATCACCGCGCGCTACCGTTTGCGCCACGTCCACGGCCGTTTGCATGGGCCGGGTGATGGAGCGCGTGATCAGCAGGCCGCCCACCGCAGCGAGCGCCACGGCGGCAATGGACATGACGATCAACAGGTTGCGCTGCGCGGCATAGTCCTCCTCCAGCTTGCGCACCGTATCGGCCTGGCGGCCTTTGGTGAACTCGGTGTAGGCGTCGGTCGCCTTGACCAGCGCCCCCAGCAAGGGGCGGCATTCGTCGTTCATCTTGACGATGGCCTCGTCGCGCCTGGCGGCGAGCGCGAGGTCCGCGATGGCGATGGCCACGGGACCATAGCGCGACTCCACGCTGCCGATCTCGCGCACCAGGTTGCGCGCGGTGTCACTGACGTCGCTGTTGCCCGACACCATGTCCTTGAGCTTTGCCAGTTGCGCCTGCACGTCTTCATGCGCGCGCAATGCGGCTGCCTTCTCCAGGGCCAGGTCCTCGGGCCTGGTGACAAGTACCAGGTTGCGCGCCGCGATGGCGCGCCGGTCGACGGCGGTGCGCACCTGCGCGGCGACTTCGGCGCGCGCGTTGATGCCATGCAGGTAGCGGGAAAAACCGTCCGTGGCCTGGCTCAACGCGCGTAGCGACAGAGCGGAAATGGATAGCGCGATGATGGCTAGCAGGCTAAAGCTCAGCAAGAGCTTGCCCTTGATGGTCAGGCTGTTGAAGTTCACGATTTGATCCCCTTTTCCCGTTGTCCCGCTATGACGTTGGCGCTGCGCCATGGTCCGTGCGTCCTGAAATGCGTGCGGAACCACGCTGCAGAATGGCTAACGGCAAGTCATCGGAAGAACCTCCCCCTCCTGCAGAGGGGGCAGGTTTCATGGAATTCGGCGCAAGTAGCGCCGGAGCCGCTTTGCGTTGCGCAAGCGGGTGCCGGATGTGTTTGCGGCCGTTGCGCGGGGCAATTCGGCGCATAGGCAATCCACGTCACAGGCTGCGTGGCGTGGCGTGGCGTGGCGTGGCGTGGCGTGGCGTGGCGTGGCGTGGCGATAGATGGTATCGACAAGGCCCGGCGATCGTTCAAGGAAGGCGACGATCGCCGGGTGGCGCTCGCCAGCCAGACCGAGAGTCCAACATGGCGTGAAGCATTCCTGATCAGCGCCCTGGCATTGCGGCACGGCACCGTTCGGTCTTCATGAAAAAGCCGTATCCAACGCCGGTGCCGGCGCCACGCCAACGTCGCGCGTGGGGGTGTGCACCAGCGCGCAAACCATGTCCAGGCATGCCAGGGCCTGGCCAATGAGGTGCCGCTCCTGATCCAGGTCCCGCGCTGCCTGGACTACCAGCCTGGCGCTCATGCACAGCCGCAAGGCGCTGACCGGGACACCGGCCCTGTGGCCGCAGTCCACGGGCTGGCCAAGCTGGTAGGCCACGCCGGCGTCGGCGCTCCCCGGCGCCTGGACCCGGCGAAAGATGGCGGCCGTCTCCTCCCGGCTGAGCGCGACCCTGCCACCCCCCGGCTGGCAACGGTACAGCAGGAAGGGGTGAATGGTCTGGATCTCGTCCCAGTGGGATGGCGTGTTCAGCGCGGTGCGGTCCAGCGCCGGCACCGCCAGCGCGGCAAAGGCGGGATCGCAGCCCAGCCTTTGCTGGATGGCACTGGCAAAGCGCCGGGCAATGCCTGCAGCTTGCCCGGGCGGCACCGCGAGGAACTCGCGCAGCTCGTGGATCGCAGCCTGCCAGCGCAGCAGCAGGCCAAAGTTCGCAAAGCTGCCGAGCGCTTGCGTGCTTGCCCAGCCTTGCGGCCATTCCTCGCGCGCGGAGTACAGGCGCAGCTCCGCCGGGACGCCGCGCTCGCGCAGTGTCTTGCCAATTGCCGCTGGCAGCAGCAAGGCGCCGGAGAACGAAGGCCCGGTCACGAACTTGGAGCCGGTCAGCGCCACCATGCAGCCGTTGCGCAGGTAGGCTCGGAGCGTACCCGGCTCAATGCGGAACTGGCAGGCGTCGACCAGGACCTGCACCGCGCAGGGCCAGCGGCGATGCAGCGCGGTCACGCACGCGATGCTCGGCGCGATGCATCCGGTCTTGGAGACGTCGATCAGCACCAGCAGCACCTGGCGTGCGTCTTGCACGGCCTGGCTGACGAGCGCTTCGATTTGCGCATCGACCACGCTCGCATCCCGCAAGCTGCCGTCCGCATTGCGGATCGGCACATCAAGGATGTCGCTGGCGCAGGCCTGGCTCAGCGACTCGCCAGGGATGGTGGTACGGCCCAGTGCGTTGTACGTGCTGAAGTGGCGAGCGGCGAGCGCAGCGGCCACACCGCTGCCGCTCTCGGCCTCGCCGGCCAGGATCACCAGCGGCCGGCCCCGAACGCACGGAGTGCCCGGAGTGCCCGGTATGCCCGCATCTCCCGCATCGCAGCCGGCCCCATTGGCCGCCACCCGCGCGGCAACGCGCGCCGCGAGCAGGTGCACATCGGTGCCGGAAGCCGAGAAGACAAGCCCGGTGCCAAGCGCATCGCCTATGCCGCACAGCGCCAGCAGCTCGCCGCGCAGCCGGTCCAGCTCGCGGCGATACAGTTCGGCCGCGCTCTGGTGCGGCAGCGCCGCGGCAAGCCGGTTGCGCAGCGCGTCCACCTCGGCGAACGCGGCGGGAGAGATGCCCGAGGACGTGGAGGAGCCAAAGGGGACCAGCCCCGTTGCGGCGAGCGGCTGGCAACCGTACTTGTTACGGCCGGTCGCCGGATCCAGCGCGATGCGGTGGTCCCCGCCGCTGACCAGCAGGTCAGCCGTCGATGGCAGCGGCATCGTGAGCGTCCACGCGGTCGGCATGGGCCTGGCTGGCGTTGATCAGCATGGTCCGGAACGCCGCGAAGATCTTGTGCATCTGCGGCTGCTTGTACGGGAAGAGGTCAACCGGATCGATATCGTGCACCACCATCGCCGTATCGGCCTCGAACACCAGCAACGCCCCGTCCGGCGTCTCGGCGCAATCCAGGCCCACGTAATCCAGGCCCAGCCGCTCCTGGATCAGCGCGAGGGCATCCTTGTGGCGCAGCGCGAAGGTGCCGTCGAAGTCGCGCATGATGGCCGCCTCTTCATCCCGCTTGGCCGCGCTCTCTGCCATGCCGGCATTGAGATAGTGGATCATCCAGTGCTCGGAAATACCCACGTGGCACACATACGCGCGCCCTTCGATCAGCACCAGCCGGTATTTGCGGAACTGGCCGTCATCGTTCCGGTAATCGATGAAGTAAGAGACGTAGAAAGCCGGCTCGTCCGTCTGCGCCAGGTAGCCGGCGAGTTCGGCCGCATCGCCGATCTTCTCCAGGCCCTTGCCGGCATGCGAACCAAGCGGCCTGACAATGATCGGGAAAGCGCCCTCGCCCAGCACCGACGAAATCGCTGCCTGCCCGCTGGCGATGCCGGCCAGTACCTGGCGATCCACGCGCAGCGTCGGCGGCATGCACACGCCCGGCGCCGAAGCCAGCAACGCCGCCGCCCGGTCCCGCGAGAGCTGTTGCAGGCGATCCGGCTGGTTCAGCACCGGACGCGGCCAGATTGCCGCGAGCGCGCGCAGATGCTCCAGCACGGGCTGGGTACGGTCGGATTCGCCCACGGCGATGAACAGCACGTCGTGCTCCGGCACGGCCTGCGGCAGCGGGTTCTCCGGCGTGACGTAGAGCGCATCGAGCGCCACGTCGGAGTTGCCCAGCAAGCACTCCAGCGGCGTGTTGGCCATCAGGTCGCCCGACACCATGATGGCCAGCACGCGCAGGCGGGCTTCGCCATTGCGCAGGGTCGGCAAGTGATAGAGCTGGCGTGCCTGCAGCGCCTCGGCCTGCATGGTCATGGCCAGCGCGTGATCGCCGATGAGCTGCAGGACCAGCGAGAGATCCATCAGCGCATTGGCATCGTCCGGCCGCGACTGCAGATGGTTGATCAGCTCGGCGCCGAGCGGGCGCAGGTCCTCGTTCTGATGGGCCGCCCGCAGCAGGTGGCGCAGTCCGATCAGGGTGTCAGGGGCCGGCGTCATGTTGGCGGAATCAAGGATTGCGTTCATTGTGGTAGGCCGCTGGCTTCGGGAACGGGTACGGGTGACATGGCGCTCAGCGACCGGCCAAGCGCGAGGGTGGCGTTCAGCAGGACATCGATATCCTGCTGCGCGCTGCGATGATTGAAGAGCGCAACCCGGATCGCAAAGCGGCCGTCGAGCACGGTCGACGACGGCGCGCAGAGGCCGGATTCCTGCAGGGCGACAACAAGATCGCGGTTGACCTGTTCGATGGCGCCGTTCGCATCGGCACTGATGAAACGGAAGCAAACGATGTTGAGCGATACCGGCGCCAGCAGCTCCAGCTCCGGCTCGGACTCGATACGCCGCGCGAGCCCCTGCGCCAGGGTGCAGGTGTGGGCGATCATGCCGCCAAGCCGCTCGGTGCCGTAGACCTTGATCGTGAACCAGGTCTTCAGCGCACGGAAGCCGCGCGACAGGTCCGGCCCGAAATCGCAGGGCCAGGGGGAGCCGGCCGCCATGCCGCGCTCGCCGCGGCTGAGGTACGTGCCCTCGTGCGTGGCAAAGGTGCGTAGGTGCAATTGCCGGTCGCGGACCACAAAGAAGCCGGCGTCATAGGGGACCTGCAGCCACTTGTGAAAGTCGAAAGCGATCGAGTCCGCCTGCTCGATGCCGCGCAGGCGCGGCGCCAGTTGGGGGCACAGCATGGCCAGCGCGCCAAAGGCCCCGTCGACGTGAAAATGCAGTTGCTCCCGGCGGGCGATGCGCGCGATCTCGGCAAGGTCGTCGATGGCGCCCGTATCCACGGTGCCGGCGGTGCCCACCACGAGAAACGGCTGGAAGCCGGCAGCGCGGTCCACAGCGATGGTGGCGGCAAGGCACGCCATATCCATGCGCCCCATCTCGTCAACGGGGATCGCGCGCAGATTGTCTTTGCCGAGGCCGGCCAGGTCCATGCCTTGGGCAATGCAGCCATGCGCCCGGGCGGAGGTGTAGCCCGTCAGGCGTCGCGAAGCCTTCGCCATGCCGGTTGACCGCACGCCGGACCCGAGCGCCCGGGTCCGGGCGACCAGCACGCCGGACAGGTTGGCCATGGAGGAGCCGGTCAGGAACAGGCCGCTGGCATCCTCGGGAAAACCAAACAGCTCGATCACCCAGCGCAGCACCTGCCACTCCACCTCCACCGGGATATGGTCGCGCCCACCCAGGTTGGCATTGAGCCCGGCCGCCAGCATTTCCGCCAGCATCCCGACCGGCGTGCCGCCGCCGTGCACCCAGCCCATGAAGCCGGGATGCGCATTGCCCACGGCAAAAGGCAGGATGCTGTCCATGAAGGCCTCATGCACCTGGTCCAGCCCGCTGCCCTCACGGGGCAACGGCTCGCGGAAACTGGCGCGCACCGCATCGGGGATCGGCTGCCAGACCGGGCGGGCACGGATGCCCTGGAGGTGGTCCAGCATATCGTCGAGCATGCTGTGCCCCTGCGCCCTCAGCGCGCTCCAGTCGACGGGATCGAGACTGGTGGGGACTGGCTGCCAGCTGCCCTGGGTGGTTGGTGTTGACATGGCTAATGGCGGTCCGGAAAAACGCTGCGTCCCCATGGGAGGTGCTGTTCGCGACCTGGTTTCCGGGACATCGTGCCGGGGATCATAGCGCTGGGCCAGCCAGGCATTTGGTGGAGTACGGCGGGTTTTCCGCCCTATTTCTCTGCGACCGAAAAACAACACTGCCGGCGCTGCCTTACCACATTCCAATCATTTGCGAGCGCCGCTCCGCGAGACGATAATTGTGTCGTCAAGCATCTCAAGCATTGCTCGCGCCACTCCTTCAGCCGCCGCCCTCCCTCATGCAGCCACACCAAGGCCTACCCTATCCCCAACGCTCCTGGGCCATCCTCACCGTGTTTTGCGGCCTGATCATGGCCGTGCTCGACGGCTCGATCGCCAACATCGCACTGCCCTCGATCTCGCGCGAGCTGGCGGCGGACCCGTCCAGCACCATCTGGGTGGTCAACGCCTACCAGCTCACCGTCACGGTGTGCCTGCTGCCGCTGTCCTCGTTGGGCGACATCCTTGGCTACAAGCGTGTGTACCGCGGCGGCCTGGCGATCTTCCTGGCGGGCTCGCTGTTGTGCGCGCTGTCGCCCAACCTGCCGGTGCTGGTGGCCGCGCGGGTGCTGCAGGGCATCGGCGGCGCCGGCATCATGAGCGTGAACACGGCGCTGGTGCGCTTTATCTATCCGCCCACCAAGCTGGGCCGGGGCATCGGGCTGAACGCGCTGGTGGTGGGCATCACCATTGCCGTGGGGCCCTCCGTGGGCGCGCTGATCCTGTCGGTGGCGAGCTGGCCGTGGCTGTTCGCCATCAACGTGCCGGTGGCAATCTTTGCCCTGGCGCTGGCCCGCACCGCGCTGCCGGCGACGCCGCCCCAGCCGCGCAGCTTCGATTATCGCAGCGCGCTGCTCTCGGCCGTGGTCTTTGCCTTGTTCATCCTGGGCGTGGACGGCGCGGGCCACGCGCAATGGCGCCCCGCCGCCGCCGCAGGCCTGGTAGTGGCAGCGTTGCTGGGATGGTGCCTGGTGCGCATGCAGCGCGGCAAGCATGCGCCGCTGGTGCCGGTGGACCTGTTCGCCAGCCGCGCCTTCACGCTGGCGGTGGGCACTTCCTTCTGCTCGTTCATGGCGCAGATGCTGGCCTTCGTGGCGCTGCCCTTCTACCTCGAATACCAGCTTGGCCGCACGCTGCACGAGACCGGGCTGCTGATCACGCCGTGGCCGCTGATGGTGGCCATCATGGCGCCAATCTCGGGACGCCTGTCAGATCGCTACCCCGCCAGCATCCTCGCCGGCATCGGGCTGGCCTTGCTTGGGACGGGGCTGATCGGCCTGGCGATGCTTGGGCCGGAAGCGTCCAGCTTTGCCGTGTGCTGGCGCATGGCCATGTGCGGATTGGGATTCGGGCTATTCCAGTCGCCGAACAACCGCGCGATGATCGGCGCCACGCCGCCGGCGCGCAGTGGCGGCGCTAGCGGGGCGCAGGCTACAACGCGGTTGCTGGGGCAGACTACCGGGACTGCAGTGGTGGCCTTGTTGTTTAGTGTTGATGCCAGCGAGGCGGCCCGGGTGGCGCTTTTTGTTGCCGCGGGGGTGGCTCTGGTCGGGGCTCTGGTTAGTTTTAGCCGGCTGCGCAGTGGGAGTGGGCCGGCGGTGCGGGTGGGGGTGGCGGCTGAGGCGGATTTGTGATTTTTTGATGGGCGGTGGTTTTTGAGCTCAAGGGGCCTGTGTGCGGGGTTGGTCGATGCTTCTTTTAGCGGCGTTGGCTTTCGGACCCAAGAGCCATACGACAACCCCGCTGGGCGATGTCGTACAGCTCTTGGGTCCCACAAG
>NZ_JBXASU010000076.1:0-35421 GCF_058809705.1 Cupriavidus sp. MPR-AND1C
ATGATGATGCCGCTGCCGCGGAAATGCGCGGCCATCGGCACGATTTCCCCGTCGTTGGTGCCGCGCTTGACCACCATATTGACCTTGATCGGCGCCAGGCCGGCCGCCTGGGCGGTCTCGATGCCGTCCAGCACGTCGCGCACCGCGAAGTCAACATCGTTCATGCGGCGGAAGGTGGCGTCGTCGATGGCGTCCAGGCTCACGCTGACCCGCGTCAGGCCTGCGTCGCGCAGCGCGCGCGCCTTGCGGGCCAGCAGCGAGGCGTTGGTGGTGAGGGTGAGGTCCAGCGGCTTGCCGGACACGGTGTCGATGCGCGCCAGCATTTCCACCAGCTTCTCGATGTTCTTGCGCAGCAGCGGCTCGCCGCCGGTGAGGCGGATCTTCTCGACGCCGTGCGCAACGAAGAGCCGCGCCGCGCGTTCGATTTCCTCGAAGCTCAGCAACTCGGAATGGGGCAGGAAGGTGTAGTCCTTGTCGAACACTTCCTTGGGCATGCAGTAGACGCAGCGGAAATTGCAGCGATCCGTGACCGAGATGCGCAGATCATGGAGCGGGCGGCCGCGCGTGTCGGCAACCAGCCCGGACGGTGCGGTGAGCACGGCCGGAATGCTTGGCGTCATCGAGCGGTAGCGATGGTCGCGCAGGTCGAAAATGGGAATGACGGATTCGGTCATGGCCTGGGGGGGTGGCAGTGCGGGTGACGGGCGGTTCTGGCGCGATTGCATGGGGCAGCATCGCCCGTTCCGGGCACCATCTTTCGGGTGCCATCTATTTGCCATTCTAGCCGAGCCGGGCATGGTACCGCCGGCATCACCCGGGACAAAGCCCGCTGGCATGAAAAAGGGACGGCATCGCCGTCCCTTTCCTTGCTACCCGTGTGGGTGCCGCTTACTTCTGCGGCGTCCCGGCGGTATCGCCACCGGTTTCGACCATGATCATCGGACCCTCAGGCAACGGCGGCAGAGGCTTGCGCTCCCGCACGACGCGCGCTGCCGGCGGGATGCTGGCAGCCGCTTCCTGCGCAGCGCGCAGCTTGCTGGTGTCGGTGTTGACCCACTCCAGGCCAGCCGAGGCCAGCATCGGCTGCAGGCTTTCGACCGCCACCGGGGCCACCGGGGCCACCGGGGCCACCGTTGCCACGGGGGCAGCGGCCGGCACATCAACGGCAGGCGCCACAACAACAGCAGGGGCTTCCACGACAGCTTCAGCCGCAACAGGGGCCGCAACTGGAGCCGATGCCGGCTGGTAGGCGGCCGGGCTTGCTGCGATCGTCCCAACCACCGTTTCAGCCACTGGCTCGGCAACCGTTTCGACGATCGGCGCAGCGACCGGCGCCGAGATCGGCGCGGCCTGCACGAACACCGGCTCCGCCGGCAGTGCCACGGGCTGTTGCGTCACTACGGCAGCTTCGGCGGGCTGGTAAGCCGGTGCGCTCGGCGCGGCTTCGGCAACCGGCGCGGCAGCGGCTTCGATCGCAGGCGCTTGGGCGACCACAGCCGGGGCGGCGGCCTGGGTGCTTTCGCTCACTTCCGCCGTGTACTCGCCTTCAGCGCTTTCCGCGCCTTCGGTTGCCTGGACGCCGTCGTCGCGTTCGCGGCGATAGCGGTTGCGGCCACGGCGATTGCGGCGGCGGCGTTCTTCGCCTTCACCGTTCTCGGTGCCTTCCGTGCCTTCCGGCAGGTCGGTGCGTGCGTTGTCGGCGTCATCGTGCGAGGCAACCGCTGCGGCCACGGCCGGCGCTGCCACGACAGCTGCGGCGGTCGCGGCTACGGCTTCGGCAGCCAGGCCTTCGGTGGCTTCGCCTTCGCGCGGCGCGTCGCCTCGTTCACGCTGGCGGTCGCGCTGGCGCTCGCGGCGTTCCTGGTTGCGGTCGCGGCGGCCTTCGCCACGGCCTTCCGTACGCTCGGCCGGCGCGCCTTCGGGCTGGCGGGCCGGCTGGACTTCCAGTGCGGCCTGGCGCGGAGCGCGGCTGTTGCGCTCGCCGCGTTGTTCTCCGCGCTCGCCACGTTGCTCGCCACGTTCGCCGCGCGCTTCGACGCGCTCCGTGCGCTGTTCGCCACGGTCCGCGCGCTCGGTGCGCTCGCCACGTTCCTGGGGGGCGCGCTCGCCGCGCTGGCCACGGCCCTGGCGGTCGCCACGTTCGCCGCCGCGCTCACCACCACGTTCGCCACCACGTTCGCCCCGCTGGCCACGGCCTTCACCGCGTTCGCCACGTTGGCCGCGTTCGCGACGGTTCTCCGCGCTGCGCTGCTCCGCGTCAACCGGCTTGGCCGGCTCGACGGCGGGCGCCGCGGGCTTGGCGCCGAACAGGTTCTTCAGCCAGCCGATAAAGCCACCGCCGACCACCGGCTGGGTAGCCGGCACCGGACGTGCGGCTGCCGCCGCGGCTTCCGGGCGCGGGGCGCGCTCTGCGCGCGGCACGGAGACGGGTGCCGGCTGTTCCGGGGTGATGCCCTTGACGGCAGCTTCCTGGCGCGGCTTGGCGTCTTCCTTCTTGCGGCTGCTGTAGCTGGTGTCGGCTTCCAGTTCCTTGGCGGCAGCCTCGGCCATCTTGTAGCTGGCCATGCTGTCTTCCAGGCGCGGGTCGTCGTGACGCAGGCGCTCCAGCTTGTAGTGCGGGGTCTCCAGGTGCTTGTTGGGGATCAGCAGCACGTTGACCTTGAAGCGCATCTCGATCAGGTTGATGTCCTGGCGCTTCTCGTTAAGCAGGAACGCAGCCACTTCCACCGGCACCTGGCAGTGGATGGCGGCGGTGTTTTCCTTCATCCCTTCTTCCTGGATGATGCGCAGGACCTGCAGGGCGGAAGATTCAGTATCCCGGATATGGCCAGTGCCGTTGCAGCGCGGGCAAGTGATGTGCGAGCCTTCCGACAGCGACGGGCGCAGGCGCTGGCGCGACAGCTCCATCAGGCCGAAGCGGCTGATCTTGCCCATCTGCACGCGGGCGCGGTCATGGCGCAGGGCATCCTTCAGGCGCGTTTCCACGTCCTTCTGGGCCTTGCTGGCTTCCATGTCGATGAAGTCGATCACGATCAGGCCGCCCAGGTCGCGCAGGCGCAGCTGGCGGGCGATTTCGTCGGCGGCTTCGAGGTTGGTGCGCAGCGCGGTTTCCTCGATGTCGGCGCCCTTGGTGGCGCGGGCCGAGTTCACGTCCACCGACACCAGGGCTTCGGTGTGGTCGATCACGATGGCGCCGCCCGAGGGCAGCATCACCATGCGCGAATAAGCCGACTCGATCTGGTGCTCGATCTGGAAGCGCGAGAAGAGGGGCACGTCGTCCCGGTACTTCTTCACGCGGTTCATGTTGTCGGGCATGACCACGCTCATGAAGGCGCGGGCCTGTTCGTAGATTTCGTCGGTGTCGATCAGGATCTCGCCGATATCCGGCTGGAAGTAATCGCGGATGGCGCGAATCACCAGGCTGGACTCGAGATAGATCAGCAGCGGGGCCTTGTTGTCGCCGGCGGCGCCGTCGATGGCCTTCCACAGTTGCAGCAGGTAGTTCAGGTCCCACTGGAGCTCTTCGGCCGAGCGGCCGATGCCCGCGGTGCGGGCGATGATGCTCATGCCCTCGGGCACGGCCAGCTGACCCATGGTCTCGCGCAGTTCCTGGCGGTCCTCGCCCTCGATGCGGCGCGATACGCCGCCGCCGCGCGGGTTGTTGGGCATCAGTACCAGGTAACGGCCGGCCAGCGAGATGAAGGTGGTCAGCGCCGCCCCCTTGTTGCCGCGCTCTTCCTTTTCTACCTGGACGATCAGCTCCTGGCCTTCATGCAACGCGTCCTGGATGCGCGCGTTACGCACGTCCACGCCTTCCTTGAAAAAGGCGCGTGCTACTTCCTTGAAGGGCAGGAAGCCGTGGCGTTCTTCGCCGTAGTTGACGAAGCAGGCTTCCAGCGAGGGCTCGATCCGGGTGATGACACCCTTGTAGATGTTGCCCTTGCGCTGTTCGCGCCCGGCGGCCTCGATGTCGATGTCGATCAGCTTCTGACCATCGACGATGGCGACGCGCAGTTCCTCTTGCTGCGTCGCGTTGAAAAGCATGCGTTTCATCGCATTACCTCACTCAATGCCGCGGATTGCACCGGCATGCGGTGCCCGCGGCGTTCGTTCCGTGGAGCACGCAAGGGAGCGAGTGAGGGCGCGAGAATTGCCGAAAGCGCCGTCGCGCAAATGAGCACGGCCGGCTGGGCACGGGTGAAAGAGAGGTAACGACGTCGAAAGCGCCGTCCGCATGGTCGGAGAGAACGCCGGTGTGCTGCTTTGCGCAGCGACCCAGCGGGTTTCCGGCTGGCATGGCGGCGGTGCGGGCGCAAAGAGGCGTCATCGCACCGCGGCCGGCCGCGGAAGGGCTAGACGCGTCAAAGAGCAAGTTTGTCGTCACGGCAATGCTGCTTCGCTTCCTGACATCTCCTGGCGGGCGCACCTACTGCTTCTTGGAGTTCTGCGACCGGGCGCCGGTATAACCAGTCAGGCGGCGTTGGAAGCATGCCGGCGGCACCGTTTCCCGGTGCGGGCGGGACTTCTCTCACCAGAGTGGATGCCGGGTGGGCATCCACTATCAAATTCTGTTCTACCTGAACACTACTCCCACGTGACCGCCGTCAGCGCCGAAGTTGCCTTTGGGCGACTTCCTGCGCGGGCGATACCGTGCGTGCTGCGTTTTTGCTGCCATTTACCAGCCCCGGGCTCGCGTGGTACGCAAAGAAGCGGGAGGCTGGCAGGGTTGGCGGCAACCCGAAGTGTAAAATACGACGAATCGCCTACACCTGACTTGCGCTGCCGGTCTTTGGCCGGAACAGCGAGGAAATTATATTGAAAATGAATGAGTTACGCCATCAAATTGAAAAAGAGGTGCGGCCCGCCGCGGCCGGGCCCCAGGTGGCGTACGTAACGATTGGCGACGAAGCCGATGGCCAGCGTATCGACAACTTCCTCCTGAAGCTCTCGAAAGGGGTGCCCAAGAGCCATGTCTACCGCATCCTGAGGTCGGGTGAAGTGCGTGTGAACAAGGGGCGGGTCGACGCCACCTATCGTCTGCAGTTGGGCGACGTGGTACGGATTCCGCCTATGCGTGTGGCGGCTTCGGCACCTGATGCCGGCAAGTTCGTGCCGCCGGCCAGCTTTCCGGTGGTCTTCGAGGATGAATACCTGCTGGTGATCAACAAGCCTGCCGGCGTGGCCGTGCATGGCGGCTCCGGCGTGGCATTCGGCGTGATCGAGCAGTTGCGGCGCGCCCGCCCGCAGGCCAGGTTCCTTGAGCTTGTGCACCGTCTCGACCGCGAGACCTCCGGCTTGCTGGTGCTTGCGAAGAAGCGTGCGGCGCTGGTGAACCTGCATGAGCAGATGCGCGGCAGTGCGCTGGACAAGCGCTACTTCGCCTGCGTGGCTGGACATTTCGAGAATGCCCGGCAGCACGTGAAATTCCCGCTATATAAGTACACCACCCCGGAAGGCGAGCGCCGCGTGCGGGTGCAGGAAGATGGCATTGCCTCGCATACCGTGTTCAACCGGCTCGAGGTCATGCCAGGCTACACCTTGCTTGAGGCCGAGCTGAAGACAGGGCGGACCCACCAGATCCGGGTCCACCTGGCGCATTCCGGCTTCCCGATCCTGGGTGACGAAAAGTACGGCGATTACGCCCTCAACAAGGCGCTGGCCCGCAGCGGCGCCAATCCTGGGCTCAAGCGCATGTTTCTGCACGCGCACAGCCTGACATTCACGCATCCGATAAGTGGGGAAATCACCACTGTCGTTGCACCCATGCCGCCGGAGTGCGAAGCGTTCCTGCAGCAAGCCCGTAACCAGCGCGTCGCCGACTAAGGCGCTAACAAGGATATTCATGGCCAGGCAATGCTTCGACCTGATCGTGTTCGACTGGGATGGAACCCTGATGGATTCCACCCCGACCATCGCCAAATGCATCCAGCTGGCCAGCCGCGACCTCGGCTTGCCGGTGCCCGACGACAGCGCCGCCAGCCACGTGATCGGGCTGGGACTCAAGGATGCGCTGTCGTACGCCGTGCCCACGCTCGATCCTGCCGACTATCCCCGGCTGGCCGAGCGCTACCGTTTCCACTTCCTGACCCGCGACGCCGAACTGGTGCTGTTCGATGGGGTGCGAGAGATGCTGGAAGCCTTGCGCGCCGAGCATTATTTCCTCGGTGTGGCGACGGGAAAGACCCGCGTCGGCCTGCAGCGCGCCTTGGAAGCAACTGGCCTTGTGCGCTTGTTCGACGGCACGCGTTGCGCCGACGAGACCTTTTCCAAGCCCCACCCGGCCATGCTGCAAGAGCTGACCCGCGAACTGGGGCAGGACATGGAGCGCACGGTGATGATCGGTGACACCACCCATGACCTGCAGATGGCGGCCAATGCCGGCGCGGCGGGCATCGGCGTGGGCTACGGCGCGCATCCCGCGGACGCCCTGCGCGCGATGGCGCCGCTGCATTGCGCGTCGTCCATCGCCGACCTGAAAGACTGGCTGCTGGCGCATGCTTGACGCAACGGGCCGGGGGATGACCGGCGAGCGTCACCTGTGTGCGGGCGAGGACCTGGCTGACGGTGGCGTCGGGGTGCGTTTTGTGGTCGAAGTGGGTGGGCGCCCCGTGAGCGCGTTTGTCGTGCGCTTCGAGGGGGCTGTCCACGGCTACCTGAACCAGTGCGCCCATGTGCCGATGGAGCTCGATTGGCAGGAGGGACAGTTTTTCGAGTCCTCGGGCCTATACTTGATGTGCGCGACACATGGCGCGGTTTATGCGCCGGACAGTGGTTTGTGCGTGGGCGGCCCCTGCCGGGGCGCTTCATTGGCCAAGCTGCGCGTCGAAGAGCGCGATGGCAATGTGTACTGGCTGCCGGAAAGTCCATACGAAGCACCCGCGGGCTAGCGGGCAGCCGGCAGGCCCGGTGCCCCCGGCCCGCCTATCTATTCATAATCAAGAGCCAACTGCATGACTGAACAGCAAAAACCGCCGCAGGACGAATCCGGCAAGGCGCAGGAACCGGTGGCTTCGGCCAGCGCCGGGGCGCCCGGGGCGGGGGATGATCGGCTGGAAACCGCTTCGCAGGCCGATTACCCGCTGGAGCAGGAGTTGCGCGCCGGAGATGCTGCTTCGCAGAAAGAAGCCGGCCAGCGCAAGGCGCGCATGGCCGGCCGTGACGTCGGCCCGGTCCCCACGGGGACAGGCTGGGAGCGGGATGTGCTGGAAAAGGTGCTGATGGCGACGCTGCGCGAGCAGCGCGCGGCACGCCGCTGGCGGATATTCTTCCGCTTCGCCGGGCTCGCCCTGCTAGCGCTGATTTTCTTTGCCGTTTTTGACTTCAAGGGCGACGGCACCATTGCCACGAGCGGTCGCCATACGGCAATGGTGTCGCTCGACGGCGAGATTGCTGCCGGGACTCCGGCCAGCGCTGAATCGATCAATGCAGCCCTGCAAGCCGCGTTTGCCGATACCAATGCCGCCGGGATTATCCTCAAGATCAACTCGCCGGGTGGCTCGCCGGTGCAGGCTGGCATGATCAATGACGAGATCCGGCGCCTGCGGACGCTTTATCCCGCCAAGCCGTTCTACGTGGTGGTGGAGGAGATCTGCGCCTCGGGCGGCTATTACGTGGCGGCGGCGGCCGACAAGATCTATGTCGACAAGGCTAGCATTGTCGGCTCGATCGGCGTGCTGATGGACGGCTTTGGCTTTACCGGGCTCATGGACAAGCTGGGTGTCGAGCGCCGGCTCTATACCTCCGGCGCCAACAAGGGCATGCTCGACCCGTTCTCGCCGCAGGTGCCGAGGCAGAAACAATACGCCGAAACCATGCTCAAGCAGATCCACCAGCAGTTCATCGACGTGGTCAAGGAAGGCCGAGGCAATCGCCTGAAGGACGATCCGGACCTGTTCTCCGGCTTGTTCTGGTCCGGCGAGCGCAGCGTTGAGCTGGGCTTGGCCGACGGCCTGGGTAACGCGGACTACGTGGCGCGGGATCTCTTCAAGGCCGAGGACATCGTCGACTACACCGTCAAGGAGAATATTGCGGAGCGGGTAGCCAAGCGCTTCGGCGCGGCGATGGGCACGGCGGCGATGAAGACCATGCTGTTCGGCACGCGCGTGCAGGCTATGCATTAAGCCGGCCGGGCTGAACTCGGAGCAGAAAAATGGGGTGCAAACGCCCCATTTTTCGTTTACTTCCTCGTTTGCCGACCGTCGCTCAGGTTGCCAGCAAGGAGAAGATGGCCGGGCGCTTGTTCAGTGCCAGCCGCTCCGGGCGCCAATCGGAGACGGGCAGCGTGACGATCGTCTCGCTTGGTAAGGTCAGGTCTGCCGCGATCGACAGCAGGCTGGTGCCTGCGCAATGCTGGCGCATGGCTTCCAGCAACGGGCCATTGCGGTACGGCGTCTCGATCCAGACCTGGGTCTGGCGCGCTTTGCGCGATAGCTGCTCCAGCTCGCGCAGGCGCTTGGCGCGCTCGCCGGCATCCACCGGCAGGTAGCCGTTGAAAGCAAAGCTCTGGCCATTGAGGCCGGACGCCATCACGGCCAGCAGAATCGAGCTCGGGCCCACCAGCGGGCGCACGCGCACGCCCTTGGTGTGAGCCAGGCGCACCAGGTTGGCACCGGGGTCGGCCACCGCCGGCACGCCGGCTTCCGATAGCAAGCCGCCGTCGCGCCCTTCGCGGATCGGTGCCAGCAGGGCTGCCAGTTCGCTTTCCCGCGTATTGACGTTGAGTTCGCGGATCTCTATCTGCTGGATTGGCTTGGCCAGCGGGCAGGTTTCGCTGAGTTTCTTCAGGAAGGCGCGTGCCGTCTTGGCGTTTTCCGCCACCAGGTAGTCCAGGCCGGCCGTGATTTGCTGCACGCCAGCCGGAATGACATCCGCTAGCGGGTCGAACTCGTCACGTTTGCCCAAGGTGTTGGGGATCAGGTACAGGGTGCCGCTCATGCTTGGGTTCTCATTTGTCTTCTGTGGCTTGGCGCAAGGTGGGCGAAGCCCTCAGTCCTGGAAGAAAGGGTAGCCGGCCTGGCGCAGCATATTGGTCAGCGCGATCAGGGGCAGGCCTACCAGCGCGGTGGGATCGTCGGACTCCATATGCGAGAGCAGGGCGATGCCCAAGCCTTCGGATTTTGCGCTGCCCGCGACATCATAAGGCCGCTCGATGCGCAGGTAGGCATCCAGTTCCTGGTCGGGAAGGTCGCGGAAAGTCGCGCGCGTCTGGATATCCGCCAGCTGAGCCTCGCCGTTACGACTGTCAAGCAGGCACAACGCGGAGTGAAAAGTGACGGTGCGGCCGCGCATCCACTGCAATTGCGCCAGGGCCTTCTCGTGGGAGCCGGGCTTGCCGATCTGTCTGCCGTCCAGCGTGGCGACCTGGTCGGAGCCGATGACCAGGGTGCCGGGATGCCGCTCGGCAATGGCCTGTGCCTTGGCGTGGGAGAGCCGTAGCGCGGTGGCCTCGGGGCTTTCGCCAGGCTGCGGGGTTTCGTCGATGTCCGGAATCGCCACCTCGAAAGGAATGCGCAGGCGCTCCAGCAATTCGCGGCGATAACGTGAGCTGGAACCCAGGATCAGGGTGGGGCGGGAAGTTTGCGGCATAAGTAATTGAGCGAAAAGGGAAAGCGGCGAATGGCCGTCTTCCGAAATTTTGACCGCGGCAGCAGAATCGACGTATAATCTCCCGTTTAGCCAAGCAAGTCCGGCGCAATACCGTGCTTTTTCCGGTGTTGTGTGGTTTCCGAGTCACGTTTCGACGGTGCGTATACAGGCATGTGTCAGGTATACGTAAAAAAGCGTCGAAGCCGCGATCCTCCGGGATGCCTCCCGGCATGACGGCACGATAAGACATGACCCAGCCGATTGACCTGCGCGCGCTCGATCTCTTTGCGTTTTGCCGCGCTGGCGACGACGCCGCCGGCGAAGTTGCCGCACGCGATTTGCCGCGCATCATAGCCGAGACTGCGGCGCAAGCGCCAGCGTCGGCGCCGGACGAGGTGTTCAGCTACGCGCTTTCCGGCTTTGTCGAGGAAGAGGCGAGCGAGCCCGGCAAGCCCGCGGTGGAGCGCCTGTTCATCGACCTGGCCGTGAATGGCCGGGTCTGGCTGGACTGCCAGCGCTGCCTGCAGGTCTACGAACAGCCCATCGCCACGGACATGTGTTTCGAGGTGGTCGCCAGCGAGGCGGATGCCGATGCGGCGCCCATGGACGACGACGAGCTCGATGTGATTGTTGGCTCCAAGCGCTTCGACCTGCTGACGCTGATTGAAGATGAAGTGCTGCTGGCTTTGCCGGTGGCGCCCAAGCATGACGTTTGCCCCACGGTGCACGAAAGTCTCGTGACCGGGGTGGACGGACAGGCGGAACCTGAACCAGAGGTTCTGCCGGAAGAAGAAAAACGGCCTTCGCCCTTTGCGGCGCTGGCTGGCCTGAAAACGAAGCACTGAAGCCGGTTCGCCGGCATCTGGCAACGTTCGAGGGCACCAGGATCAGCATCCGGCCGGGCCCGGCTACGCCTCGTGCGGGATGCGTGTGTTACCATTGAAAAATTCTCGAAGGAGTCATCATGGCAGTTCAACAGAACAAGAAGTCGCCCTCCAAGCGCGGCATGCATCGCTCGCACGACCACCTGACCACGGCAGCGCTGGCAGTGGAGCCGACCACGGGCGAAACCCACCTGCGTCACCACGTGAGCCCGAACGGCTACTATCGTGGCCGCAAGGTCATCAAGACCAAGAACGACTGACAGATCGTTCGGCGTGACTTTGCGTCTCGTACGCGCGCGTTGGTAGTTCAAAAACAAAAAAGCGGCAAAATCGTTGCCGCTTTTTTGTTGCGCGCTCGCAGCGCAAACCGTAGCGCAGGCTTCCATCGAGCCGATTTGCGCCGCCGGCTCAAGCTGGGTGCATGGCTAGGTGCCATGCGCGGCGGCGAGGGCGGCGCCAGATCTCGCCGTGGAGCGCTCCGGGAGTGCCGTCGGGTTGCCACCGGCTGGTCAGGGTCAAGCCTGCCCGGCTCGGGAGCCAGGATTTCAAGTCACGCCGACCAGCGCTTCTGCACCAGGAAACAATGACGATCAAACTAGCTATCGACTGCATGGGTGGCGATCACGGTGTCTGCGTGACCGTACCGGCGGCGATCAGTTTTCTCTCAAGCCATAGCGACGCCGAAGTGGTGCTGGTCGGCTTGCGGGACAGCATCGAGCCGCAGCTCAGGAAGCTGCACGCGCTCGACCATCCGCGCGTGCGCATTGTGACCGCGTCCGAAGTCATCACCATGGATGACCCCGTTGAAGTGGCGTTGCGCAGGAAGAAGGATTCCTCGATGCGCGTGGCGGTGACCCAGGTCAAGGAGGGGCTGGCTGGCGCGTGCATCTCGGCAGGCAATACCGGCGCCCTGATGGCGGTGTCGCGCTATGTGCTGAAAACGCTCGAAGGCATCGAGCGGCCGGCCATCGCCACCACCATTCCCAACGAGCAGGGCTGGGGTACCACGGTACTCGATCTCGGTGCCAATGCCGACTGCGAGCCCGAGCATCTGTTGCAGTTCGCGCGCATGGCAGAGGCCATGGTTGCCGTGGTGGATCACAAGGAACGCCCGAGCGTCGGCCTGCTTAACATTGGCGAGGAAGTGATCAAGGGCAACGATGTGGTCAAGCGCGCGGGTGAGCTGTTGCGCGCTTCGGAACTCAACTTCTACGGCAACGTGGAAGGCAATGACATCTTCAAGGGCACCACCGATATCGTGGTGTGCGATGGCTTTGTTGGCAACGTCGCGCTAAAGAGCAGCGAAGGGCTGGCCAAGATGATCGCCAACATGATCAAGGAAGAATTCACGCGTTCGTGGTTTACCAAGCTGCTGGCGGTCCTGGCTTTGCCGGTACTCAAGCGATTGTCCCGGCGCCTTGACCCGGCACGCTACAACGGCGCTTCCCTGCTCGGCTTGCGCGGGCTTGTCGTCAAAAGTCATGGTTCCGCCGACGCGCACGCTTTTGAGTGGGCTATCAAACGCGGGTATGATGCGGCCAGGAATGGTGTGATCGAACGCACCATTCAGGCCTTCGCCAACAAGTCAGGTAACAGCACTCCGGCTACCGGCCCGCAGTCAGGCGCCGAGGATTCCAGTCCAAGCCCGCACGCCGCCTGAGGTCTTGATGTAGATGCCGCGGGCGACGACCCGTGGCCAGACGATCGATCCGACATTACATGACAAGCTACGCAAAAATCATCGGGACCGGGAGCTATTTGCCTCCGCGGCGCGTCACTAACCAAGATATCGCGGCGCAACTGGCTGAGAAGGGCATCGAGACCAGCGACGAATGGATCTTTTCGCGCAGTGGCATCTCGGCCCGCCATTGGGCCGAGCCGGATGTCACCAGCAGCGACCTCGCCGTCAAGGCGGCGGAGCGCGCGCTGGAGGCCGCTGGCATCGATCGCCAGAGCATCGACCTGATCATCGTCGCCACTTCCACGCCCGATTTCGTCTTTCCCAGCACCGCCTGCCTGGTGCAGCAAAAGCTTGGCATCACCAACAACTGCGCGGCGTTCGACCTGCAAGCGGTGTGCTCCGGCTTTGTCTATGCGCTGGCCACCGCCGAGAAATTCATCCGCAGCGGTTCGCACCGCAATGCGCTGGTGATTGGCTCGGAAGTGTTTTCCCGCATCCTCGATTTCAACGACCGCACCACCTGCGTGCTGTTCGGCGACGGCGCTGGCGCAGTCGTGCTGTCGGCCTCCGAGGAGCCCGGCATCCTGTCGTCGGCGATGCACTCCGATGGCAGCCACGTGGATATCCTGTGCGTGCCGGGCAACGTCGCGGGCGGCAATATCACCGGCAACCCCTTCCTGCACATGGATGGCCAGGCTGTGTTCAAGCTGGCGGTCACCGTGCTCGACAAGGTAGCGCGCGAAGCACTCGCGGGCGCGCAGTTCCCGGCGGAAAAGGTTGACTGGCTGATCCCGCACCAGGCCAATATCCGCATCATGCAAAGCACGGCCAGGAAGCTTGGCCTGCCCGCCGAGCGCATGGTGGCTACGGTGCATGAGCACGGCAACACCTCGGCTGCCTCGATCCCGCTGGCGCTCGACGTGGCGGTGCGCGATGGCCGCATCCACGCAGGGCATCACGTGCTGATGGAAGGCGTGGGCGGCGGCTTCACCTGGGGCGCGGTACTGCTGCGCATGTAATATTCGGGCCGGCGCGGTGGTGTCATGCCGTCGCGCCGACCTGGCGCTATTCATCTTTACGATTCGATTGCGATGAAATTCTCCTTTGTATTCCCAGGGCAAGGCTCGCAGGCAGTTGGCATGCTCAACGCCTTTGCCGGCAATGCGGTAGTTCGTGCCACGCTGGATGAGGCATCCACCGCGCTTGGGCAGGACCTGGGCCGACTGATCGCCGAAGGCCCGGCCGAGGACCTGAACCTCACCACCAACACGCAACCGGTGATGCTGACCGCCGCGGTGGCCATCTACCGCGCCTGGCTCGACGCCGGCGGCCCGGCTCCGGCCGTGGTGGCGGGGCACAGCCTGGGTGAATATTCCGCGCTGGTGGCAGCCGGGGTGATCCCCTTCGCTGACGCGGTGCCGCTGGTGCGTTTTCGCGCACAAGCCATGCAGGAAGCCGTGCCGGTTGGCGAGGGCGGCATGGCGGCCATCCTGGGCCTGTCCGACGACGACGTGCGCGCCGCCTGCGCTGAAGCGTCGGCGACCGGTGCCGGCGTGGTGGAGGCCGTGAACTTCAACGCGCCGTTGCAGGTGGTGATCGCTGGCAACAAGGGTGCCGTGGAGAAGGCCTGCGAAATGGCCAAGGCACGTGGCGCCAAGCGCGCGCTGCCGCTGCCGGTGTCGGCACCGTTCCACTCGTCGCTGCTCAAGCCCGCATCGGACCGCCTGCGCGAGCGCATGGCCGGCATGGTGTTTTCCGCACCGTCGATTCCGCTGGTGAACAACGTCGATGTGGCCATCGTCAATGACCCGCAAGCCATCAAGGACGCGCTGGTCCGCCAGGCCGCAGCACCGGTGCGCTGGGTCGAGTGCGTGCAGAAGATCGCTGCTGAAGGTGTGACCCATGTGATTGAGTGCGGCCCCGGCAAGGTGCTGGCGGGCATGACCAAGCGCATCGACGGCAGCCTGGTGGGCGGAGCGATCTTCGATCCGGCCTCGCTGCAGGACACGCTGGCGCTGCTGAAGTAAACAAGGACCGATGCAATGACAAAATTTCTGGAAAACCAGGTCGCGCTGGTAACCGGCGCATCGCGCGGCATTGGCCGCGCCATCGCGCTGGAGCTGGCCGCCCAGGGCGCCACGGTGGTAGGTACCGCCACCAGCGAGGCCGGTGCAGCTGCCATCAGCGAATACCTGGCGGCAGCCGGCGGCAAGGGCCGTGGCGCCGTGCTCAACGTCAATGATGCGGCAGCGTCAGAAGCGCTGATCGACGAACTGGTCAAGGCACATGGCAGCCTGGGCGTGCTGGTGAACAATGCCGGCATTACCCAGGACCAGCTCGCCATGCGCATGAAGGACGAAGACTGGAGCGCGGTGATCGAGACCAATATGACGGCGGTGTTCCGCCTGTCGCGCGCCGTGCTGCGCCCGATGATGAAGGCCCGCGGCGGCCGTATCATCAACATCACCTCGGTGGTCGGCTCGACCGGCAACCCAGGCCAGATGAACTACGCGGCTGCCAAGGCAGGCGTGGAAGGCATGAGCCGTGCGCTCGCACGCGAGATCGGCAGCCGCAATGTCACCGTCAATTGCGTGGCGCCGGGCTTCATCGATACCGACATGACCAAGGTTCTGTCGGAAGAGCAGCATGCGGCACTGAAGACGCAGATCCCGTTGGGCCGGCTCGGCCAGCCGGAAGACATCGCACATGCGGTGGCTTTCCTGGCAGGTCCGCAGGCGGCCTACATCACCGGTACGACGCTCCATGTGAATGGTGGCATGTACATGAATTGATCGCCTTGCGCAGTGATCGGGTTCGAGGGAGAAGCCGGTAGAAGCTGTGTGAAGTGGTTATTTTTAAAACTGATCGGGCGTAGTTCTTGCAATAGATGGCGGGGGGCATTTTTATGGCCCAAACCTGCTAAAATGCGCCCACTTTTTGTCGAACTTCCCTGGAGGGTTACATGGACAATATCGAACAACGCGTCAAGAAAATCGTGGCAGAGCAACTCGGCGTGGCCGAGGCAGACATCAAGACCGAATCGTCGTTTGTGAACGACCTGGGCGCTGACTCGCTCGACACGGTTGAGCTGGTGATGGCGTTGGAAGATGAATTCGGCATGGAAATTCCTGATGAGGAAGCCGAGAAGATCACGACCGTGCAACAGGCAATCGATTACGCCACTGCACACGTCAAGGCTTAAGCCTGTCGTATCTGAATTCCGAGCCACAGAAGGCAGGCGCGTGGGCCTATGGGTCCGCTGCGCTGTTTTCTGTGGCTTTCGTCTGTTCGCAGAAGCACAATTGGATGCGTTGCGCCGGTGCCGGTGCAGCCAGTTGCTGGCCTTTGGCCGGCATCGATTCCCAATCCGGTTTTGCTTCACGTATCCGTAGGAAATCATAGTGAGCCGTCGTCGCGTCGTCGTCACTGGGCTTGGCCTTGTGTCTCCGGTCGGAAACACGGTTGCCGAAGGCTGGGCCAACCTGGTCGCCGGCAAGTCCGGCATTGCCACCGTCACCAAATTCGATCATTCCGCGCTTGCCGTGCACTTCGCTGGCGAGGTCAAGGGGTTCAATGCCGAGGACTACATCCCGGCCAAGGAAGCCCGCCATATGGATACCTTTATCCACTATGGCATCGCAGCGGGTTCGCAGGCGCTGAAGGATAGCGGCTACGAAGTGACCGAAGCCAATGCCGATCGCATTGGCGTGCTGGTCGGATCGGGCATCGGCGGCCTGCCGATGATCGAGGATACCCACGCGGAGCTGACCAATCGCGGCCCGCGCCGGATCTCCCCGTTCTTCGTGCCTGGCTCGATCATCAACATGATCTCGGGCCACCTGTCCATCATCCATGGACTCAAGGGCCCCAACCTGGCCGCGGTCACGGCCTGCACCACCGGCCTGCACAGCATCGGCCTTGCGGCCCGCCTGATCCAGGCGGGTGACGCCGACGTGATGCTGGCCGGTGGCGCTGAATCCACCGTCTCGCCGCTGGGCATCGGCGGTTTTGCCGCAGCGCGTGCGCTGTCGACCCGTAACGATGACCCCGCAGCCGCCTCCCGCCCCTGGGACAAGGATCGCGATGGCTTCGTGCTGGGCGAGGGCGCCGGTGTGGTCATGCTCGAGGAGTACGAGTCGGCCAAGGCTCGCGGCGCCCGGATCTATGCGGAGCTAATCGGCTTCGGCATGAGCGGCGACGCTTACCACATGACCGCGCCCAATATGGATGGCCCCCGCCGCTGCATGGCCAACGCCCTTAGGGATGCTGGCATCAATGCGGACGAAGTCGGCTACCTGAATGCGCACGGGACCTCGACTCCGCTTGGTGACAAGAACGAGACCGAAGCGATCAAGCTGGCTTTTGGCGATCACGCCTACAAGCTGGCTGTCAACTCGACCAAGTCGATGACCGGTCACCTGCTGGGCGGCGCGGGCGGGCTTGAGTCGGTCTTCACTGTGCTGGCGCTGCACCACCAGGTGTCGCCGCCGACCATCAACATCTTCAACCAGGATCCCGAATGCGACCTGGACTACGTGGCTAATACGGCGCGTGACCTGAAGATCGATGTGGCGGTGAAAAACAACTTCGGCTTCGGCGGCACCAACGGCACGCTTGTCTTCCGTCGCGCCTGAACCCGGCGGCCGCCGGGCGGCTTTCCCTTTGCGTTTGGTCGGGGCCCATCCCTTGCGGTGGGCCTTGGTGCTGTTCCTCGCCTGCGAGCTGGCAACGTTCGCGTTGCTGGCCTCGCAAGGCGTGCAGGAATTGGGGCGCTCGGTGCAACGCTGGGAATTCACGCAGTGGCTGTTGGCAGGCGGCTTGGCCGGGATGTGCGGCTGGCTGGCCTGGCATTGGCCCAAGCTCTGGCACGGCGCAGCCTGTACCTACGGCGGCCTTGCGCCAGGGCGGGATCGCACTGGCCGGCCTGGCATTGTGGTTGATATGCCGGACGGCAGCCGCGCGATAGCGAGGGTGGAATCCAGTTGGGAACTGGGCGAGCTGGCGCTCGTGCTGGCCTTGGAGCCGGTAGCCGGACAGCCACCACGTGTGCTGGTGGTCAATCGCGCATTTGCCGGTGCCGGCGCTTTGCGCGCCCTGAGGCGCACTATTCGGGTTGCGCGCCGCGAAGGCCCGGCGGCCGGCGAGGCTGGCTGATGCGCGGCTATTTCAACCATTCTTCACAATATGCGTTGCAACGCACTGACCGTGCGGCCGGCAACGTAGGTAAAATACAACGTTTGTCGTGAAGACGATACCAAGAGATACACTGCAGGTGAAATATTCGTGAGCGAACGCGAAGCCGATCAGCTCCTCGTTGAACGCGTCCAGCAGGGCGATAAGCGGGCCTTTGAATTGTTGGTGGTGAAATACCACCGCAAGATCATCAGGCTCATTTCGCGTTTGGTGCGGGATTCCGCGGAAGTGGAGGATGTGGCGCAAGACGCCTTCATCAAGGCGTATCGTGCATTGCCGCAATTTCGCGGTGAGTCGGCGTTCTACACCTGGTTGTACCGGATCGCGGTGAACACGGCGAAGAACTACCTGGCCACCCAGGGACGCCGCCCGGAAGCCTCCAGTGATATCGATGCCGAAGAGGCTGAAACTTTTGCGGACGGTGAGCAACTAAGAGATATCAATACGCCGGAGTCGATGCTTCATACCCGCCAGGTGGCCGAGACGGTCAACCGTGCGATGGAAGCACTGCCCGAGGAATTGCGCACCGCCATCACCCTTCGCGAGATCGAGGGCCTCAGTTATGAGGAGATCGCGGAAGCCATGGGTTGCCCGATCGGCACGGTCCGGTCACGCATCTTCCGGGCGCGCGAGGCGATTGCCGATAAATTGCGCCCGCTGCTGGGAACGGCAGAGGGCAAGCGGTGGTAGCAGGTAGTGATATCTAGCGGTAAGCAGTAAATAAAATGTCGTGCGGCCAGCGTTGCAGCCTATTCCTGCATCGAAAAACGACAAAGCTGTAGACGGGATTGTCGGTTGTTCAATGGTTTTTCTAGGGGTGGGAAATGGGTCAGGCTCATAAGCAGTCGGTTCATGAAGAGGAAGCAGCGGAGCAAATCTCCGTGCTGATGGATGGCGAGCTGGCGCCGCACGAAGTAAACGCAGTGCTGGACCTCGCGAAAAGTGAGGCAGGCATGGCGAGTTGGGCCTCTTATCAATTGATTGGCGATGCCCTGCGTTCGGAAGAACTGACGCATGCCGGCTCGACCGATGACTTTCTTTCCCGGTTTTCCGCTCGTCTGGACAGTGAGCCGCATGTGCTGGTGCCCGCCGTCGCCAAGGCGTCGTCGGCTCATCGCCTGCTGTTCAAGCCGTCGTGGGTGCGGCGCGTCATGCCGAGCACCGCGATTGCCGCTGCAGTGGCCGCCGTCAGTTGGGTAGCCGTGCCGCAGATGCGCGGCGCCGCCGACCTCGGCACGCCGGATGCGGTGGTGGCGCGTGTCGAGCAACCTGCAGCGCCCAAGGCTGGCGGTATCGTGACTGTCTCCGCCGATAACGCGCAGATGATCCGCGATCCCCGTCTGGATGAATATCTTCGCGCTCACCGCGTCTCGGTTGCCACCGATGCGGTTGTGCCGACCATGCGCCAAGTGGCTAACAGCGCAAACTTCTCTCAGGACAATTCGCAGGAATAATGCCGGACATGCATAAAGGATGGTCGCCCGCCAACGTAGCGGGCGCACACAGAATTAGGGCCCTTCGCAGGTCCTTTTTTCTGGCCTTGTGTCTGACTGCGGCTGCGGCAACTGCGCAGCCGCCGGACAATACGCTGGCCCGTCGCGACGCAACGGCCTGGCTCAACAAGATCCATCGCGCGGCCCAGCGCGAGAATTATGTCGGCACGCTGATTTATCAGCGTGGCAGCGTGATGCATGCATCGCGTATCCAGCACTACAGCGATCTCGTCAACAACGAGTATGAACGGCTTGAGACCCTCGACGGCAAGCCGCGCGAGGTGCTGCGCCAGAACGACATCGTCCACAGCCTGATTCCCGAGGCCAAGCTGGTGGTGGTGGAGAAGCAGGAGGCCAAGGATCGTTTTCCGGCGCTGCTGGCCACCAACAAGAGCGATGTGCTCGACATCTACGATATGCGCAAGCTTCCGGGCGAGCGCGTGGCTGGTGTCGAGTGCGAGGTTTTTTCGCTCGAGCCGCATGATGCGGCGCGCTACGCCGTGCGGCTTTGGGCCGAGAAGAATTCCGGCTTGCTGATGCGTGCACAGACCCTGGGCGAAGGCGGCAAGGTGCTGGAGCAGGTTGCTTTCTCGCAAGTCGATATCGGCGTGCCGTCGGAAAAGCAGCGCATTCTCACGGCCATCAAGAACTCCGGCTCCTGGACTCATTATGAGGTGACCAACCATCCGGCCAATATTGCCGACGAAGGCTGGAGCATCGCGGTTCCGGTCAAGGGGTTCCTGAAGATCCGCGAGGTTCGCCGCCCGCTGGGAGAGCTGCGCGCACCGCAGGCCAACCCGCGCGGCAATGTCTTCGAAGTGCTCCAGGTCGTCTACAGCGATGGCTTGACCGGCCTGTCGGTGTTTATCGAGCCGGTTTCCGAGCAGCGCGTGCGCCGCGAAGGCGTCGCCTCGCTGGGTGCCACGCAGGTCGTGGTACGCCGCGTAGCCGATTTCTGGATCACGGTGGTGGGCGAAGTCCCGCCGGCCACGGTGAGGCAGTTTGCCTCGGCGGTAGAATACAAATCACCGAAGGCCCACTAGGCCGGATCGCGGTGTTGCCGCAGGCGTGAACATCGCCTGTGGGCCGCCGCCGATCGGCAACCCTGCTGCCTGTGCTTTCTTCCTCTTTTCGCTGATTTCCCGGGAGTCGACGATGTCACCAAGATCTCCAGCCTTGGCTCGGACCGTGCTCATGGCTGCCATTCTCGCCTTTGCGCCCTTTGTCGCGGAGCTGAGTCACGCGCAGGCCGCCGCGCCGTCCTATAACCTGCCCGACTTCACCGATCTGGTGGAAAAGGCCGGACCGGCTGTCGTGAACATCCGTACCACCGAGCGCGTGCGCGCGCGCGGCACGCCGGGGGGGGCGGAAGATGACGAAATGGCAGAGTTTTTCCGCCGTTTCTTTGGCGTGCCCATGCCAGGCGCACCCACGCCGCCGGGTGCCCCGCGCCGTGGCCAGCCGCCGCAAGGCGAAGAGCAGAGTCGTGGCGTGGGGTCGGGTTTTGTCATCAGCCAGGATGGTTATGTGATGACTAATGCCCACGTGGTTGCCGATGCGGAAACCATCTACGTCACGCTGCCCGACAAGCGTGAATTCAAGGCCAAGCTGATCGGCTCGGACAAGCGCACCGATGTCGCCTTGCTCAAGGTCGACGCGACCGGCCTGCCAAAGCTGACGCTGGGCGATTCGGACAAGGTTCGCGCTGGCGAATGGGTGCTGGCCATTGGTTCCCCCTTTGGCCTCGATAACACGGTGACTGCCGGCATTGTCTCCGCCAAGGGGCGCGATACCGGTGACTACCTGCCGTTCATCCAGACCGATGTGGCGGTCAATCCCGGCAATTCCGGCGGTCCGCTGATCAACCTGCGTGGCGAAGTGATCGGCATCAACTCGCAGATCTATAGCCGCAGCGGTGGCTATATGGGTATCTCCTTCGCCATCCCGATCGACGAAGCCATGCGGGTCACCGAGCAGCTCAAGGCGACCGGCAAGGTCACGCGCGGACGCATCGCGGTGGCAATCGGGGATGTGACAAAGGAAGTTGCCGATTCACTCGGCCTGGGTCGTGCCCGGGGCGCGCTGGTCGGCAGCGTCGAGCCCGGCGGCCCTGCCGAGAAGGCGGGGATCGAGGCCGGTGACATCATCCTCAAGTTTAACGGCCGCGACATCGAGAAGGCGTCGGATCTGCCGCGCATGGTTGGCGACATCAAGCCGGGCACGCGTGTTCCGCTGCAGCTCTGGCGCAAGGGCGCGACGCGCGATGTGTCCATCACCGTGGCCGAGCTGGATGTGGATGCGAAGGTGAAGACCCGTGGCAATGGCTCGCGCGACGATAGCACCCCGCCGGCAGCCAAGCCCAATGCGCTTGGCTTGATCGTCAACGAGATTCCCGATGCAAAGCTCAAGGACCTCAAGATCAAGTCGGGGGTCGAGGTCGAGCAGTCGGATGGTCCGGCGATGCGCGCCGGCATTCGCCCAGGTGACATCATCCTGCGGCTGGGCGACAGCGATGTGACCAGCCCCAAGCAGTTCAACGAGCTGGTCAAGGGACTCGACAGAGCCAAGATCGCAGCGGTGTTCGTGCGCCGCGGCGATGCCACCCAGGTGCTTACCTTGCGGCCGGGCACGATGTCCTCGCGCTGACAGCCGCCGCCATCATGGCCGAGCTCACGCTGTATGGCAGAAGCTACTGCCATCTGTGCGAGGACATGAACATCGCGCTGGAGCCGCTCCGGCGCGATTTTTCCTTTGTCCTGCACGAGGTGGACGTGGATGCGGATCCGGCGGCCATGGCTCGTTTCGACGAGCTGGTACCCGTGCTGATGGCCGGGTCCCCGGCCGCCCCGGACGTGGAGCTGTGCCATTACTTTCTTGACGAAAAGCGGGTGAGGGCGTGGTTGGCCGCACATGTGGGGCCGCGAGCTGGCTAACGGGTGGGCAATGGGGCTGCAGATGGCATATAAGTGCGCCCGGCGAAGCCTGGTTCGGCTGCGGGGCTAGCGCCGTGGCCCATTTCGCAATACGGAAGTCCTTGAAAATACGGTAAAATCGCACTTTGGCGCAAAGTCTGCGTCACCAACCTGCGGCCGGGATCGGCGTGCGCCCCGCAGGGCGCCAGTTCCAGGCCGTTCATAATTGCTGCGCCGCCCGGCGTGCCCACGTGGGCACTTCGTGGCCTGAAACGGCGCACCCCTGAGCATCAGATGGACCATATCCGCAATTTCTCGATCATCGCCCACATCGACCACGGTAAATCGACCCTGGCCGACCGCATCATCCAACTCTGCGGAGGCCTGTCCGATCGCGAGATGGAAGCGCAGGTGCTTGACTCGATGGACATCGAGAAGGAGCGCGGCATCACCATCAAGGCGCAGACTGCCGCACTGAGCTACAAGGCGCGTGACGGCAAGATCTACAACCTCAACCTCATTGACACCCCGGGACACGTCGACTTCAGCTATGAAGTGAGCCGCTCGTTGTCCGCCTGCGAAGGCGCGCTGCTGGTGGTCGATGCATCGCAGGGCGTGGAAGCGCAGACCGTCGCCAACTGCTACACCGCGATCGAACTCGGCGTGGAAGTGGTGCCGGTATTGAACAAGATCGACCTGCCGTCGGCCGATCCCGAAAACGCGATCCGCGAGATCGAGGAAGTGATCGGCATCGACGCGCACGACGCCACGCCTTGCTCGGCCAAGACCGGCCTCGGCGTGCAGGACGTCATCGAGGCGATGATCGCCCGCGTGCCGCCGCCCAAGGGCGATCCCGCAGCCCCGCTGCAGGCCCTGATCATCGACTCGTGGTTCGACAACTACGTGGGTGTGGTGATGCTGGTGCGCGTGGTCAACGGCACCCTCAAGCCCAAGGACAAGGTCCTGCTGATGGCCACGGGCTCGCAGCACCTGGTCGAGCAGGTCGGCGTATTCTCGCCCAAGTCGCTGCCGCGCGAATCGCTGCAGGCGGGGCAGGTGGGCTTTGTGATCGCCGGCATCAAGGAATTGAAGGCCGCCAAGGTGGGTGACACCATCACCACCATGGCGCGCAAGGCGGCCGAGCCGCTGCCTGGTTTCAAGGAAGTCAAACCGCAGGTCTTCGCCGGCTTGTACCCGGTGGAAGCCAACCAGTACGAAGCGCTGCGCGAATCGCTGGAAAAGCTCAAGCTCAACGACGCATCGCTGCAGTACGAGCCCGAGGTGTCGCAGGCGCTTGGCTTTGGCTTCCGCTGCGGCTTCCTTGGCCTGCTGCACATGGAGATCGTGCAGGAGCGCCTGGAGCGCGAATTCGACATGGACCTCATCACCACCGCACCGACGGTGGTGTACGAGGTCGACATGCGCGACAAGACCAAAGTGATCGTGGAGAACCCGGCCAAGATGCCGGACCCGAGCCGCATCGAGAACATCCTCGAGCCCATCGTCACGGTCAACCTGTACATGCCGCAGGCCTACGTCGGCTCGGTGATCACGCTGTGCACGCAAAAGCGCGGCACGCAGATCAACATGAGCTACCACGGCAAGCAGGTGCAGCTTACGTATGAGATTCCGATGGCGGAAATCGTCATGGACTTCTTCGACCGGCTGAAGTCCGTGTCGCGCGGCTATGCCTCGATGGACTACGAGTTCAAGGAGTATCGCGCCGCCGACGTGGTCAAGGTGGACATCCTGATCAACGGCGACAAGGTCGATGCCTTGTCCGTGATCGTGCACCGCTCCAATTCGCAGTACCGTGGCCGCGAAGTCGTATCCAAGATGCGCGAGATCATCCCGCGTCAAATGTACGATGTAGCCATCCAGGCCACCATCGGCGTCAACATCATCGCGCGCGAGAACGTTAAGGCGCTGCGCAAGAACGTGCTCGCCAAGTGCTACGGCGGCGATATCTCGCGCAAGAAGAAGCTGCTGGAGAAGCAGAAGGCGGGCAAGAAGCGCATGAAGCAGGTGGGTTCGGTCGAGATTCCCCAGGAGGCCTTCCTGGCGATCCTGCAGGTGGGCGACAAGTAAGCCGGCTGGACCGCGCCGGCGCTGCCGGCAGACTCCTGGCAGTGGTTGACGCGGACTCTATCAAAACAACACGACGATCTAGCCGACATGAATTTTGCACTGATCCTTTTTGTGCTTGTGGTTATTACGGGCATTGCCTGGGTGGCCGACAAACTGGTGTTCGAGAAGCAGCGGCGGCTTTCCGCCCAGTCCGCGCTGGCTGAGTTCGATGCGCGCAAAGCTGATCTCCAGGGACGCTACGGCGTCGGCGAGATCGACACCTCGCGTAGCCGCCTCGCCGAGGAAAAGCTGCGCCAGCCTTGGTGGCTGGAGTACTCGGCAAGCTTCTTCCCGGTGATCCTGGCCGTGTTCGTGCTGCGCTCTTTCGTGGTCGAGCCATTCAAGATCCCGTCCGGCTCGATGATCCCGACGCTGCTGATCGGCGACTTCATCCTGGTCAACAAGTACGACTACGGCATCAGGCTGCCGGTGGTGAACAAGAAGATCCTCTCGGTCGGCGACCCGAAGCGCGGCGACGTGATGGTGTTCCGCTACCCGAAGGATCAGTCCCTCGACTACATCAAGCGTGTGATCGGGGTGCCGGGCGATGTGGTGAGCTACCAGAACAAGCGCCTGACCATCAACGGCAAGGCAGCCGATTACAGCCCGCTGCCCGATTACCTGGATGAAGAACGGCTTTCGTATTCGAAGCACTTCCGCGAGAAGCTGCCCGACGGCCCGGAGCACGGTATCCTCAACGACGCCGACCGGCCGCCGTTTGTCTCCGGCGCGGACCCCGATTTTCCGTTCCGCGAAAACTGCACTTACAATCAGCAAGGGCTGACCTGCAAGGTGCCGCAAGGTCACTATTTTGTGATGGGCGACAACCGCGACAACAGCCTGGATTCACGTTATTGGGGCTTCGTGCCCGATCAAAATATTGTCGGCCGGGCATTCCTGATCTGGATGAACCTCGGCAATATCGGACGCGTGGGGGCGTTCAAGTAAGCCTTCCGCGGCGCGAATAAATCACTCCAGTCAAGCGAGGGAAAGCGCAACATGGGTCAACAGGGTCAGAGTGGTCAGAAGGGTCAGGCTGGTCGACCGGCACTGGCAGAACAGGCAGAACAAGCAGAACAGTCGGATCAATCGCGTCGGGAGGCTGGTTCAAAGAGAGGGAGCGCACGCCTGGCGGGGCGGTACAAGGTGCGCGGATTCTCCCTTGGCAGCTTGCTGATCGTCATCTTGGTCGTCGGAGGCATCGTGATCCCGGCGGTCAGGGCGATCCCAAGCTTGCTGGAGTATTTTTCGGTCAAACGCGCCGTCGGTTATGCCAAGCAACAGGCATCCAACAAGCGCGAAGTGGCCGATTATTTTGCCAAGCAGGCACAGATTGACCGTATCACCGCTGTGCGCAGCGACGATCTGGACATTCAGGAGGACGACAATGGCACGATCCGCTCGGTGGGTTTTTCCTACCGTAACGAGGTGCCGTTATACGGCCCTCTGAGCCTTATGATTACCTATTCGGGAACGCAGTACTGACATGAACCTCGATGCCTTGCAGCAACGCCTCGGCTACCGCTTCAGCAAGCCAGAATTGCTGCAGCAGGCGCTGACGCACCGCAGCCACAGTGCCTTGCACAACGAGCGCCTGGAGTTCCTGGGCGATTCGGTGCTGAACTGCGCCGTGGCCGATATGCTGTACGGCATGTTCAGCAAGCTCGACGAAGGCGATCTATCCCGCGTGCGCGCCAACCTGGTCAAGCAGCAGGCGCTGTATGAAATTGCGCAGATGCTGCAGTTGTCGGAGGCGCTGCGCCTGGGCGAGGGCGAACTGAAGAGCGGCGGTTTCCGCCGTCCTTCGATCCTTGCCGATGCGCTGGAAGCCATCGTCGGCGCCGTATTCCTCGATGCCGGCTTCGAAGGTGCGCGCACACTGATCCGCAAGCTCTACATCCCCATCCTCGAGCAGGTGGATCCGCGCACGCTGGGCAAGGATGCCAAGACGCTGTTGCAGGAGTACCTGCAAGGCCACAAGATAGCCCTGCCGCAATATAACGTGATCGCCACCCATGGCGCCGCGCATAATCAGCAGTTTGAAGTCGAGTGCACCGTGCCTAAACTGGAAGTGCGGGTGTTCGGTACCGGCGCGTCGCGCCGTGCCGCCGAGCAAGCCGCAGCCAAGCTGGCGCTCGACGAGGTGCAAAAGCTCGTGCCCCAGTTGCTCAAGCGCAGCCGGGCCGAGCGCACCGGCAAGACGCGCAAGCAGCCGGTGCCGCCCGATCCCCAGTTGTCTCTCAGGTTGAAGGAATGACCGAATCTACCAATCCGCAGCAAGACGCCGCGGATATCCCAGGCGCAGCCTTTCGTTGCGGTACCGTGGCCATTGTCGGGCGTCCCAACGTCGGCAAGTCCACGCTGATGAACGCGCTGGTTGGCCAGAAGGTCAGCATCACCTCTCGCAAGGCGCAGACCACGCGCCACCGCATCGTTGGCATCCAGACCACCGAGGACGCCCAGTTTGTCTTCGTCGATACGCCGGGTTTCCAGACTCGCCATGCCAGCGCGCTGAACCGCTCGCTGAACCGCGCCGTCACCTCGACCCTGTCTTCGGTGGACCTGGTGCTGTTCGTGGTTGAGGCCGGCTACTACGGCGCCGACGACGAGAAGGTGCTGTCGCTGCTGCCCAAGAAAGTGCCGGTGCTGCTGGTCACCAACAAGCTGGATCGCCTTGGCGCGGACCGGGCTGAGGTGATGATGCCCTTCCTGGAAAAGATGGGGCACCAGTTCCAGTTCGCGGAAGTGGTGCCGATGTCGGCCAAGACGCACGATCACATCGAACGCCTGCTCGCCATCATCCGGCCTTACTTGCCGGAAGGCGAGCCGATGTACGACGCCGACTCCATGACCGATCGCAGCGAGCGCTTCATGGCCTCGGAGATCATCCGCGAGAAGGTCTTCCGCTGGACCGGCGACGAGTTGCCCTATACCAGCACGGTCATCATCGAGAAATTCGAGACCGAAGGCCGGCTGCGGCGCATCTTTGCCACCATCCTGGTCGAGCGCGACGGGCACAAGGCGATGATCATCGGCAACAAGGGCGCCAAGCTCAAGACCATTTCCACGGAGGCCCGCATCGACATGGAGAAGCTGTTCGACGGCAAGGTCTACCTGGAGATGTTCATCAAGGTCAAGAGCGGCTGGGCCGACAACGAAGCTGGATTGCGCGCCTACGGCTATGAGTGATAGAGCGGGCGGGCCTGCCCTGAAGGCCCGCCGCATTGACCCGGTGGTGGAAGAAGCCGCCGAACTGCTGGGCAGCCATGCCGTGCCTGGCATGGCAGTGGCGGAGCAACGCGCGATGATGGATCGCGCGTTGCGCATTGTGCCGGCGCGCACCGAGCTGCGCGTCGCCAACCAGCCCGGCTTCGTGCTGCATGCCTGGCCTTACCGCGAAACCAGCCTGATCCTCGACGTGTTCACGCGTGACCACGGCCGCGTGGCCATGGTGGCCAAGGGGGCCAAGCGGCCGCATTCGGCGCTGCGCCCTGTACTCCAGCATTTCCAGCCGATCTCGCTGTCATGGAGCGGCCGCGGCGAGGTCAAGACGCTGACGCGCGCGGAGTGGGTTGGCGGCATGCTGCCGCTGGCAAGCGACGCCTTGCTCTCGGGTTTTTATCTCAACGAATTGCTGCTGCGCTTTTGCGCCCGCGAAGACGCCCACGTTACCCTGTTTCGCCAGTACATGGCCACGCTGACCCAGCTCTCGCACGGCGAGCCGGCTGGCTTGGTGCTGCGCGGCTTCGAGCGTGTGCTGCTGCAGGAAACCGGCTTCGCGGTGGCTTTCGACGAGTGCGCCAATTCCGGCGAGACGGTCGAGCCGGAACTGGACTATGTCTACCAGCCCGAGCGGGGTGTGCGTCGCGCCCAGGCCAGCGATCCATCATCCTGGCCGGTGGTTTCCGGGCGGACGCTGCTCGACATGTCGCAGGACGACTATAGCCGTACGCAAACTGTCACGCAGAGTCGTGCCCTGATGCGCTTCCTGCTGCATTATTATTTGCAAGGCGCGCCACTGAAGACGCGCCAGATCTTGATCGACCTGCACTATCTCTGATTTATTTCCGAGCCTTTAGAGCCCACCCGCATGATCTTCCACGCGCATCCCGGCGTCATCGACCTTGGCGTCAATATCGACCACGTGGCCACGCTGCGCAATGCGCGCGGCACGGTCTATCCCGATCCGATCCAGGCAGCGCTGCAGGCCGAGCAGGCCGGCGCCGACCTGATCACGCTGCACCTGCGCGAAGACCGCCGCCATATCCGCGACGCTGACGTGCATGCGCTGCGCCCGCTGCTGGCCACGCGCATGAACCTGGAGTGCGCGATCACCCAGGAAATGCTCGACATCGCCTGCGGGATCCGTCCGCAGGATGTCTGCCTGGTGCCCGAGCGGCGCGAGGAAGTCACCACCGAAGGCGGCCTGGACGTAGCCGGGCGCTTCGAGCAGGTCAAGTCCGCCTGCCGCCAACTGGCCGACGCAGGCATTCGCGTCTCGCTGTTCATCGATGCGCAGGTCGAGCAGATCGAAGCCGCTGCCGCTTGCGGCGCCCCGGTGGTGGAACTGCACACCGGGCGCTACGCCGATGCGCATTCGGCCGAGGAGCAGGCCGCCGAGCTGCGCCGCATCGCCGAAGGCGTCGATGCCGGCGTGCGGCTTGGCCTGGTGGTCAACGCTGGCCACGGCCTGCACTACACCAATGTGCAGCCGGTGGCCGCGCTGCATGGCATCAAGGAACTGAACATCGGCCACGCCATCGTCGCGCACGCGGTCTTTGTCGGCTGGCAGAATGCCGTGCGCGAGATGAAAGCCATCATGGTCGCCGCGCGTCTCGGCACCACCTATCCGCGCCCGGACGCCGCAGCGTGATCTACGGCATCGGCACCGACATCATCCAGATCGATCGCGTGCAGGGCGTGATGGAGCGCACACGCGGCCGGTTTGCCGAGAAGGTGCTCGGTCCGCAGGAACTCCAGAAGTACCACGCCCGCAAGGCGCGCTCGGAAAAACGCGGGCTCGCTTTCCTGGCCACGCGTTTCGCTGCCAAGGAGGCCTTCTCCAAGGCGATCGGCCTGGGCATGCGCTGGCCGATGACCTGGCGCGCGATGGAACTGCTGAACCTGCCCTCCGGCGAGCCGTATCCGCATTGTCACGGCGAGCTCGACGCCTGGCTGCGCGAGCGCGGCCTCGTGGTGCGGGTCAGTGTCAGCGACGAACACGATTATGCGGTCGCTTTTGCGATTGCCGAGCCGGGCGGCGCTGGCGTCAGCCTGCCGCTTGCCTCCCAGCCTAGTGAAGAATCCAAATGATCAAGAAGATTTCCGGTAAACGGCCGGGTCCGGTTGTACTCGATGTCAAAGGCAAGCAACTTGATGCGGACGATGTCCGCCGCATCTCTCACCCCCTGACTGGTGGCGTGATCCTGTTCGCGCGCAACTTCGAGTCGCGCGCGCAACTGCAGGCACTGACGCATGAGATCCGCACCGTGCGCGACGATGTGCTGATCTGCATCGATCACGAGGGTGGCCGGGTGCAGCGTGCCAAGACCGATGGCTTCACGCACCTGCCGGCGATGGCCCGGCTTGGCGCGTTGTGGGACCAGGACGTGCTGGCGGCAACCAAGGCGGCCGTGGCCTGCGGCTACGTGCTGGCGGCCGAATTGCGCGCCTGCGATATCGACCTGAGCTTCACCCCCGTGCTCGACCTGGACTACGGGCTCAGCGCCGTGATCGGCGACCGTGCCTTCCACGCTGACCCGCGTGTGGTGACCATGCTCGCCAACCACCTGACCCACGGCCTGCTGCTTGCCGGCATGGCCAATTGCGGCAAGCACTTCCCGGGGCACGGCTTTGTGGCAGCGGATTCGCATGTGGCCGTACCGGTGGACGAGCGCGGCCTCGACGAGATCCTCTCGCAGGATGCGCGCCCTTACGAGTGGATGGGGATGACGCTGTCATCGGTGATGCCGGCACACGTGATCTACCCCAAGGTCGACCCGCACCCGGCCGGCTTCTCACGCTACTGGCTGCAGGACGTGCTGCGTACCCAGTTGGGCTTCGAAGGCGTGATTTTCAGCGATGACCTGAGCATGGAAGGGGCCAGCGTGGCAGGCACGGTGACCGAGGCCGCGCGTGCTGCCTTGGGCGCCGGATGCGACATGGTGCTGATCTGTAACCATCCCGAGCGGGCCGACCAGTTGCTGGATGAGCTCGATGTGCGTATCGGCAAGACCTCGCAACGCCGTATCCGCCGCCTGTTCGGCCGCCGCAAGCCGCTGGACTGGAACAAGCTGATGCAAGAGGCGGAGTACGCCGCCGCCATGGGCGTGCTCAAGCGCCACGGCCTGATTGCCTGACGCTGCATTCGCCGAAAGCCGGCAAGCAGCAGGGAAAAGAAAAGGGCAGCTTCGGCTGCCCTTTTTCCATTGCGCCAACCGCGCTGCGGTTGGCGGCGAATCAGCGGCGCTTAATTTGCGCGGCTGCGGTATTCGCCGGTACGGGTGTCGATTTCGATCTTGTCGCCGATGCTGCAGAACAGTGGCACTTGCAGTTCGAAGCCGGTGTTGATCTTGGCGCCCTTGAGCACCTTGCCCGACGAGGTGTCGCCCTTGACGGCCGGCTCGGTGTAGGTGATCTCGCGGACCAGCGTGGTCGGCATGTCCACCGAGATGGCCTTGTCGTTGTAGAACACCACTTCGACGGTCATGCCGTCTTCGAGGTAGTTCAGCGAGTCACCCATGCTGTCCTGCTCGACTTCGTACTGGTTGAAGTCGGTGTCCATGAACACGTACATCGGGTCGGCGAAGTACGAGTAGGTGCATTCGCGGCGTTCCAGCATCACGACTTCAAACTTGTCGTCAGCCTTGAAGACGGATTCACCCGGGGCTTCCGTCAGCAGGTTCTTGTACTTCATCTTGACCACGGCGGAGTTGCGGCCCGACTTGTTGTACTCAGCCTTCTGCACGACCATCGGGTCGGTACCGATCATGAATACGTTGCCGACGCGGAGTTCTTGTGCGGTTTTCATCTGAACTATTTCCTGAAAAAGAATGTCTCGGAATTCGGTATGGCGAAGGCGCTCTGCCGACACACTGCGCGCAAGCTTGCGCGGGGCGTTTCCGTCTTCCGGCCTGGTCACCATCAAAATAACCCACTATTTTACCCGATTTTCGCAGAAGGCCACGAGATTTGCGGCCAGGTCGCCAAGGTGCTGCAGGCTGCGCTGCCACTGCTCGGTGGCGGCACCCAGCACGGGCAGACAGGCGCGCAGGCGCGACCAGTCAGGTGATTCACCATCCTTATTCCAGCTGTGCCAGAAGGCGGAAAGTGCGTTGGCAGCCTCAATCTGGCCGCTTTGTTCCAGCCGATGGCGGAACAAAGCCAGGAAGGCATCAAGCTTGACCATGTGCGCCGCGTCGGATTGCGGGTAGATATGCCAGACAAAGGGCCGGCCAGCCCACTGCGCGCGCACGAACGAATCCTCGCCACGTACGAAGTTCAGGTCGCACAGCCAGAGCAGTTCATCGTAGTGCTCCTGGCGCACAAAGGGCACCACCTGCACGGTCAGGTTGCCACACTCGAAAGCGCTGCCGGCCATGCTGCCGGCCGCCCCGAACCATTCGCTTGCCTGTTGCGCCGCCAGGCCGGCCGGGACCAGGCACTGGACGGGGTCCGGGCCATCCCGCCATTGCGCGAGCAACGCCGGCAACGCGGCGTTGGCATAGGCGAACAGGCTGACTTTTATGGCGCCGTCGATGGGCTGGAAGCCAAGGCGACGCCAGAGCGCCGCTTGGGCTGCGGGGCTAGTGCGCAGGTGCTCGCGCTGCATGCCGAGCATGGCTTCGCGCAGCAGGCCGCCCGTGCCGGACTCGAAGCCTGGGAAGAAAAAATACTTGACCAGTGGCAAGCGCGGGTGGGGCGAGGCCATGCCGTGGTGTTCCCTGACCCAGGGCTCGGCGCTCATGTATTCGAGATTGATCCAGGCCGGCTTGGGCTCGCATGCAGCCATGGCGGCCAGGAATGTGGCCGGCAGGTCGCAGGCGAAGGACTCGATCACCGCATCGTGCGGCGCGACCCCCGCGAAGCGCGCGGCGCTCTCCTCGGCGCTTTCCTGGTCCGCGCGCCGCCACGGGCGAATCGTCACGCCGGCAAGCACTTGCTCTGGAGCGGCGATGTCGAGGCCTGGTGCAAGGCGCGCGAAGCTGATCAGGTCGTCCACCCACAGGCGCACGGCGTGGCCGTGTTCCTGGGCCAGCTGGCGTGCCAGCCGCCAGCAGACGCCGATATCGCCATAGTTGTCGATGACGGTGCAGAAGATGTCCCAGGAGCGGATGGCGCGATCGGGCTGAGTGGGCATGGTGGCGTGATTCCGCAAGGATTTGCTCTAAACTTGCGATTTTAGAGCTTGTTGCGCCGTGGCCCCTGCCGGGCATGCGCGCTGCCAGCCAGCCCACGGTCAATTCGCTACCGATGTCCCAGCAGGAACCTGAAACCCACGATCAGGGCGCGTCCGCCTCCACCCAGCCGGATGGGCTGCCCGAGCAGCTGGCCAAGGCGTCCTTGGCGGCCCCTGCCGACTCTGTGTCGGACGCGCCATTCGACGCCAAGGCCGTGATTGCGCAATTGCCCGGCCTGCCCGGGGTCTACCGCTACTTCGATGCCCAGGGCAATGTCCTTTACGTGGGCAAGGCGCGCGACCTGAAAAAGCGCGTCTCCAGCTACTTCAACAAGACGCTGCTGTCGCCGCGCATTGCCATGATGGTGGCCAAGATCGTGCGCATCGATACCACGGTGGTGCGCACCGAGGCCGAGGCGCTGCTGCTGGAGAACAACCTGATCAAGGCGCTGGCGCCGCGCTACAACATCCTGTTCCGCGACGACAAGTCGTATCCGTTCGTCAAGCTGACCAGCCATCGCTTCCCGCGCATGGCCTATTACCGCGGCGCCACCGACCGCAAGCATCAGTATTTCGGGCCGTTCCCCAGCGCGGGCGCCGTGCGGGAGAGCATGCAGATCCTGCAGCGCGTGTTCCAGCTACGTACCTGCGAGGACACCGTCTTTACCAATCGCACGCGGCCTTGCCTGCTGCACCAGATCCACCGCTGCACCGGGCCTTGCGTGGGCGCCATCAGCGAGGCGGATTACACGCGCGATGTCAGCAACGCGGCGCGCTTCCTGCAAGGCCGCCAGAACGAGGTGCTCGAAGGCTTGCAGGCGAAAATGGAAGAGCACGCCGGGCGGCTGGAGTTCGAGCAGGCGGCGGCGGTGCGCGACCAGATCGGCGCGCTGTCCACCGTGCTCAAGCGGCAGGCCGTGGAGGAGGTCGGGCAGTCCAGCGACATCGACGTGCTTGCGGTAGCGGTGGAGGGTGGCCGTGCGTGCGTCAATCTGGCGATGGTGCGCGGCGGCCGCCATCTTGGCGACAAGGCTTACTTCCCGGCGCACGTCGAAGAGGGCGCGATGATTGTCGGGCACCGGGACGAGGATGCCGGTGCCAGCGCGGTGACCGAGCCGGGCGAGGCGGGTGGCGAGGGCGCGGCAGCGCCCGGCGGCCCGGCCGGCATACCGGTCGAGCGCATCGCTGCCGAGGTGTTGTCTGCCTTCTTGGCGCAGCACTATCTGGACCAGGCCGTACCGCCGATCCTGGTGGTGAGCCACTTGCCGCCAGGCAAGGCGCTGTTGGAGGCATTGTCGATGCAGGCGGGGCGCAAGGTCACGCTGGTGCGCCAGCCGCAGGGGCAGCGCCGGTCCTGGCTCGAGATGGCGCAGAAAGGCGCCGAGCTGGCGCTGTCGCGCCGCCTGGCTGAGCAAGGCAGCCAGCAGGCCCGTACGCGGGCGCTGGCCGAGACGATCGGCATCGACATGGAGGACCTCGCTTTGCTGCGGGTCGAATGCTTCGACATCAGTCACACCGCTGGCGAGGCCACGCAAGCGTCTTGCGTGGTCTTCCACCATCACGAGATGCAGAACGCCGAGTACCGCCGCTACAACATCCAGGACATCACGCCCGGCGACGACTACGCCGCCATGCGTCAGGTGCTGACCCGCCGCTACCAGAAGCTGGTGGAGATGCTGGAGCAGGCGCAGGAGGCAGCTCCCGGGGGTGACGAGCAAGGCGGCGAGGCGGGCGCGTCCAGCGCGCTGGCGCTGGTGCCGAACGTGGTGCTGATCGATGGCGGCAAGGGCCAGGTGGAGGTTGCGCGCCAGGTGTTCGAGGAGCTTGGCCTCGATATCGGGCTGTTGGTCGGCGTGGCCAAGGGCGAGGGCCGCAAGGTCGGGCTGGAGACGCTGATCTTCGCCGATGGCCGTCCTTCGCTGGAGCTGGGGCAGGGCAGTGCGGCGCTGATGCTGGTGGCGCAGATTCGTGACGAGGCGCACCGCTTTGCCATTACCGGCATGCGCGCGCGCCGCGCCAAGGTGCGCAACACGTCGCGGCTGGAGGAGATCGAGGGCGTCGGCGCCCGCCGCCGGCAGAAGCTGCTCACGCGCTTTGGCGGCCTGCGCGGGGTGGTCGCGGCCAGCATCGACGAACTGGCCAGCGTCGATGGCATCTCGCACGCGCTGGCCGAGGAAATCTATCGGCAGCTACATTGATCCGGCCAAATCCGACGCCCATGTGGCAGGAAATGCTCGGCCATCGTTGAAATAGGCGACAATCTCGGCGTTGCCCATTGCCGTCGTCCCGTTCCGAGCCCCCATGCCGCTGAATATACCGATCCTGCTGACCTGGCTCCGTGTTGCCATGATTCCCCTCGTGGTGGGCGTGTACTACCTGCCTGAAGCATGGCTGCCCATGCATGCCAAGAACATGACGGCAGCCGGTTTTTTCATCGTGGCCGCGGTCACCGACTGGCTGGACGGTTTCCTGGCCAGGCGCTGGAACCAGACGTCTTCCTTTGGCGCCTTTCTCGATCCGGTCGCCGACAAGCTGATGGTGGCGGCCGCGCTGCTGTCGCTGCTGGCGCTGGGCCGGGTGGCCGACCTGATCGCGCTGGTGATCATTGGCCGGGAGATCACCATCTCCGCGCTGCGCGAGTGGATGGCGCAGATCGGAGCGTCGAAGAGCGTCGCGGTGAATTTCCTCGGCAAGCTCAAGACCACCTTCCAGATGATCGCGATCCCTCTGCTGCTCTTCAACGATAGCCTGTTCGGCATCGTCGATGCTTCCGTGCTGGGCGCATGGCTGATCTACGTGGCGGCGGTGCTGACCCTGTGGTCGATGTTCTATTACATGAAGCTGGCGTGGCCGCAGATCCGCGAGCGCAGTGGCCTAAGTGGCGAGGCCACCGCACAAAAGTGATGATTCGATGAAAAATATGCTTGACGACCACGCCGCTGATTTGCAATAATCCTGTTCTCGCTTCTGACGAAACAAACCGAACGAAGCGAAAAGCAGCAAGAATGTAGCAAGATGTGAGCTGTATTGGCACAGAAGCTGTGTTTTGAGTAGGAAGTTAGCAGGATCCTGCGGGAGTAGCTCAGTTGGTAGAGCGCAACCTTGCCAAGGTTGAGGTCGCGAGTTCGAGCCTCGTCTCCCGCTCCAG
>NZ_JBXASU010000077.1:0-35118 GCF_058809705.1 Cupriavidus sp. MPR-AND1C
GGGGCGATTCGGGTGGGGGTATGAGGAATGAGATATCCGGCGAGAGGCCCGGACCTGGAGTCTGCCCTCGGGCCATTCGTATCCGATCAGGCACTCGGGCGCCCGGACAATGCATCACTGCACTCACCTGCCCGCACGCACCGCGGGCCGCCCGCGCGGCATCGTTTGCGCGCAGTGCCGTACCTCCTTGCTGAACTCGGCGCAGGCGTGGGTCATCAGGTCTTCCGATCGGTAGACGAGGAACACGCGGAACTCGGGTAGTTCGTCGCTGATCGGCAGTCGAATCAATGACGAAGCATCGAGCCGCAGCGGGCCGGTGCCGTCGAAGACAAAGTCGGACCACATGCTGATCAGGTCGGTGCGCGTGGCCAGCTGCAGGCCGAGCAGGTTGGAGGCGCTCTGCACCACGCGCTTGGGCATGTCGAGGCGGTGCAGCCGCATCACGCTGGCGAGCGGGCTGCCAGGGTCGTCGAGCGGGTCGAGGACGAGCCAGTCGGCATCGAGCAGCGGCCGCAGCCGGCGTACCCGCCGCAGCGGATGGCCGGCGCGCACGGCCAGCGACATCCCGATGGAAAACAGCGGTTCCCACTGGAAGGCGCCGGTGCCGGGGCCGCTGTTGGTGGAGATCAGGCCGAGGTCGAGCCGGCCTTCGCGCAGGCCTTCGAGGATCTGTTGCGGGCGCAGCTCGAAGCCGCGCAGGCCGACGTTGGGAAAACGCTTGCGGAACGCGGCCATGGCGTCGGGCAGCGGACCGCTGGAGGCCACCGCGGTGAAGCCGATGTTGAGCTGCGCGTCGGCGTGGCCGCGAATGGCTTCGATGTCTTCCAGCGCATGCCGCAGTTCCTGCTCCACCAGGCTGGCGCGCTTGACCAGCGCCACGCCATAGGCGGTCAGGCTCACGCCGCGCACGGAGCGCGACATCAGGGTGACGCCGAGTTCGCGTTCCAGTTCGGCGATGGCTTTGGACAGCGCCGGCTGCGACACATGGAGGCTGCGCGAGGCCTCGTGGATGCTGCCGTGCTGGGCCACCGCCAGCAGGATGCGTAGTTGCTGCAGCTTCATCTTGGCTTTTCCTCTTTTTATGTTCTTCCAGGCGCCCCGCAACGGTGCGCGCCGCCCCGCAGCCGTGCCCGAGCGCCGCTGGCGACACGACTGCGCGCACCCGGTGCTACGCCGCGAATGCCCATGGATACTCATGGCACAAGGCTTCTCGGTACTTGTACCGATAGCGGCGCGACGGTGGTTATGACGGCGATGCCATTTGGTTATCAGGATGAAAATATATGATTTTTGGCTTGCCGTGTTTGCCTTAATACTTCATCGCCAGGGAGTCCCCACTTTCCCGCGATGGATGCCCGGCAAGCGCCAGCCTCCACGGCCCCACCCCTACCCCCTCAACCAGTTCGTGGAGATCCGACATGAACGATGCCACCCTGCCCGCGGCGCCCTCGCTGGCCCCTTCCCAGGCCACGCCCGCGAGCCCGGCGCGTCAGAGCCAGTCCCGCCTGATCGCCGCCTGCTCGATCGGCAATGCGCTCGAGATGTACGACTTCACCGTCTACAGCTTCTTCGCGTTGCTGATCGGCAAGCTGTTCTTTCCGTCCGACAGCGCATACGGCTCGCTGCTGCTGGCGGTGGCGACCTTCGGCATCGGCTTCGTGATGCGGCCGCTGGGCGGCTTCGTGATCGGCAACTACGCGGACCGCCATGGCCGCAAGGCAGCGATGACGCTGACCATCGGGCTGATGGTGATTGGCACGATGTGCCTGGCCTTCGCCCCGACCTACGCGGCCGCTGGCTTGTTCGGGCCGGTGATGATCGTGGCCGGACGCCTGCTGCAGGGCTTTTCGCTCGGCGGCGAGATTGGCGCCTCCACCGCCATGCTGATGGAGTCCGGCGGCATCAATGGCCGCGGCTTTCGTGTCAGCTGGCAGCTCGGTAGCCAGGGCATCGCGGCGACGCTGGGCGCGCTCACGGCCGCCATTCTCTATGGCGTGCTGCCGCAGGCGTCGCTGGAAAGCTGGGGCTGGCGCGTGCCCTTCGTGCTGGGCCTGCTGATTGCGCCTGTGGGGCTGTATATCCGCGCTCACCTGGACGAGACGCACACGGCCGAGGCGCACGCGCCCAGCCCGCTCGGCACGCTGTTCCGCGAGCATGGCGGCACGGTGGTCAAGGGCATCCTGACCATCATCGGCGGCACGGTCGGCACCTATCTGGTGGTGTATTTCATGCCCACCTACATGATCCGCGAACTGCATCTGCCGCCATCGCTGTCGCTGCTGTCGGGCTGCGTGACGGGTGTGGTGTGCCTGGTGATGTCGCTGGTGGCCGGCACGCTGGCCGACCGCTTGCCGCACCGCAAGCCGCTGGTGCTGGGCTCGATGGCCTTCACGCTGGTGTGCCTCTATCCCGCGTTCTGGTTGATGACCCATTACCCGAGCGTGCCGCTGGTGCTGTCGCTGTCCGCGTTGCTGACCGCCAGCGTCTACCTGGGCTCCACGCCGATGCTGCTGATGATGATGGAACTCCTGCCGGCCCATGTGCGCGCCAGCGGCCTGTCGGTGATCTACGCGGTTGGCGTGACGGTGTTCGGCGGCTCCTGCCAGTTCATCGTCACCTGGATGCTGGCCAAGACCGGCAACCCGATGGCGCCCGCCTTCTACATGATGGCCTGTGGCGCGGTGACCATCCTCGCGGTGCTGACGATCCGCGAAAACGCCCAAGCGCATTGAGCGCTCCCCTCCTCTACCCGGCCAGGCCGGCCAACTTGCAGCAAAGGATAAACACATGACCCGCGAACCGACCCTGACGCCCTTCCAGCTGCTGCCGCACCTGCTGCCGGCGATCCAGATCGATGCCGAGACCTTTATCGGCATCCGCCGCCAGATCCACGCCCAGCCTGAGCTCGGCTTCGAGGTTGGCGCCACCAGCAAGCTGGTGGCCACCTTGCTGGAGAGCTGGGGCTACGAGGTGCACACGGGCATCGGCAAGAGCGGCGTGGTCGGGCAGCTGAAGCTGGGCAACGGCAAGCGCCGCCTGGGCATTCGCGCCGACATGGATGCGTTGCCGGTCGTCGAGGCCACGGGCCTGCCGTATGCCAGCAAGATCCCGGGCAAGATGCACGCGTGCGGCCACGACGGCCACACTGCCATCCTGCTGGCCGCCGCCAAGGCACTGGCGGATAGCCGCGATTTCGATGGCACCCTCAACCTGATCTTCCAGCCCGACGAGGAGAACCTCTGCGGCGCGCGCGCGATGATCGAGGATGGCCTGTTCGCGCGTTTCCCGTGCGATGCCGTGTTCGCCTTGCACAATATGCCGGGCGTGCCCGCCGGCACCTTCCGCGTGCTCCCCGGCCCGGTGAGCTTGTCGTCCGACGTGGCCGACGTGACCATCAAGGGCGTGGGCGGGCATGGCGCCATGCCGCACCGCGCGCGCGATCCGATCGCGGCGTCCGCGGCCATCGTCACCGCGCTGCAAACGGTGGTGGCGCGCAATGTGGCGCCGGACGATACGGCCGTGGTATCGGTGGGCTTTATCCGTGGCGGCGCCACGCACAATGTGATTCCGGAATCAGTCACGCTGGGCCTGAACGTGCGCGCGGCGCGCCCGGAGACGCGCGCGCTGGTGGAGCAGCGCATCCGCGAGATCGTCAGCCTGACCGCGCAGGCGCACGGCGTGGAGGCGCACATCGACTATCGCCAGCTGACGCCGCCGATGGTCAACACACAGGCCGAAACAACGCTGGCGCAGCAGGTCTGCGCCGAACTGGTCGGCACCGACAAAGTCGTGACGCAAGCCCCCAAGGGCCTGAACGGCAGCGAGGACTTTGCGTGGATGCTGAACGAGGTGCCGGGCTGCTACCTGATCCTCGGCAACGGCGAAGGCGAGTTCGGTGGCTGCATGGTGCACAACCCGGGCTACGACTTCAACGACCGGGTGCTGCCGCTGGGCGCGGCTTGCTGGGTCCGGCTGGCCCAGACCTACCTGGCGGGCTAAGAGGCCATTTCAAAAAGACTCTGGCGTCGTTGCGCGGCCTTGGCCGTACCACTTGTACTGTCTGCGGCCGCGCGCCTAGCCAAAACCGCTTCGCTTCATTTTGAAACAGCCTCTAAGGCAGCGCAGGTAGCGTGGGCGGACCCGCTGCTGCGTGGTCCGCGTGGTCCACTTGTGCCGCGGCATCCTCCTGCGGCGAGGCCGCGGCTGCATCCCCGAGCGCGCTTGCCTGGCGGACTTCGGGCGGTACCGGTGCCGGAGACGGGACTGCGGATGGGGCCGCTGCGATGGGTACGACGGCGGACACTGCCGATGCCGCCGCGCTCGGCGTCGGCGCCTTTTCCAACTGCGCGCTGATCTGCGCCGCTTCGCCAAGCACGTAGGCAAGCCGGCGCAACGGCCGGCTGACCTGCAATTGCAGGAAGACCGCCAGCGCCGCGCCCGACACGAAGCCGAGGCCATAGAGCGACAGCAGCGGCAGCAGGCTGCCGCCTTTGCGCGGCAACTCGAGCAGGCCCGTAACCAGCGCCAGGGCGCCCGGGCTGACCACGATCAGCAGACCGACCGTCTTCGCCATGCCCTCCCACATCCGTAACTGCACCTCCACCCGCCGTGCCCTGGCGCGCAGCGCCTGGGCGGGGACGCGCGCCAGCGAGCGCAGCAGCGCGCTCTCCGCCTCATCGTGCCGGTCGACCTGGTCGGCCAGTGCCCCGAGCGGATCGCGCAGCCGGCGCGCCAGTGCCGGCAGGTGCGTGAGCAGCAGCGCCGCCAGCCCCGCCACGCTGCCGCCCAGCAGGCTGTAGACCAGCCGCGCCAGCCATGGCGCCGGCGTCTGCAGGATCTGGTACCTGGTGTACAGCACGGCGCCGGTCACTAGCAGCGCAGCCACCGAACAAGCCCAGAACAGCACCAGCAGGCCCCGCTGCAGCCGCATCAGGTTCATGGCGCTCGCGGGCGAACCGGCGGTATCGGATACGGCGCTCGGCTTGCGCTTGAGCGCGTCAAGCAGCTCGCGGGTGGGAGGGAGCCTGGTATGCATGGCGGTCAGGTTGGCGATAGATGGTTCCTGCGCCGTGCCTTGACACAGGTACTGGCGCGATACCCGCACATTGTCGCCATTTAGCGGGCTGCGGGGTGCGCGCTGTGGCCGTCGGGCGGGCTTTTCCCGCCATTTCCTACGTATCGTTGCCGTCACACAACGTATGTCAATGACACGCGCCAGACCACGTCGGGCGGCCGTGTTTTCTGCCTCGGGCCTCCTCATTCGATATCACGGGTATCGAATCAACTGATCTCCCTTCCCTTTATCCCAACCCGCTTGCGGGAATAGCATGGGCTCCAACAGTGATTCGCAGCCATCCATAGCCATTCACAAAACATCGCATCAACGATTGGAGACAGACATGCCGAAGATGAGAGCAGTTGACGCGGCCATCGCCGTGCTGGAAAAAGAAGGTATCACCACCGCGTTCGGCGTGCCCGGCGCCGCCATCAACCCGTTCTACTCGGCCATGCGCCGGGCCGGCACCATCGACCATTTCCTGGCGCGGCACGTGGAAGGCGCCTCGCACATGGCCGAAGGCTACACCCGCGCCGAAGCCGGCAACATCGGCGTGTGCATCGGCACCTCGGGCCCGGCCGGCACCGACATGATCACCGGCCTGTACTCGGCCTGGGCTGACTCCATCCCCATTCTCTGCATCACCGGCCAGGCGCCGCGCGCCCGTTTGTACAAGGAAGACTTCCAGGCTGTCGACATCGAATCGATCGCCAAGCCGGTGACCAAGTGGGCCGTGACCGTGCGCGAGCCGGCGCTGGTGCCGCAAGTGTTCCAGCAAGCCTTCCACCTGATGCGCTCGGGCCGGCCGGGCCCGGTGCTGATCGACCTGCCATTCGACGTGCAGGTCGCCGAGATCGAGTTCGATCCGGAAACCTACCAGCCGCTCGCCCCGTACAAGCCGGTTGCCTCGCGAGCGCAGATCGAGAAGGCCATTGCCATGCTCAACGCGGCCGAGCGCCCCCTGATCGTGTGCGGCGGCGGCGTGATCAACGCCGACGCGGCCGAGCTCCTGGTGGAATTCGCCGAGCTGGTCAACGTGCCGGTGGTCCCCACGCTGATGGGCTGGGGCGTGCTGGCTGACGACCACCCGCTGCAGGCCGGCATGGTTGGCCTGCAGACGTCGCACCGCTACGGCAACGCCACGATGCTGGCATCGGACTTCGTGCTCGGCATCGGCAACCGCTGGGCCAACCGCCACACCGGCAGCGTCGAGGTTTACACCAAGGGCCGCAAGTTCGTGCACGTGGATATCGAGCCTACCCAGATCGGCCGCGTGTTTGGCCCCGACCTTGGCATCGTCTCCGACGCCAAGGCGGCGCTGGAGCAGTTCGTGGAAGTGGCGCGCGAGATGAAGATGGCTGGCCGCCTGCCGTGCCGCAAGAGCTGGGTGGCGGACGTGCAAAAGCGCCGCCGCACCATGCAGCGCAAGAGCGATTTCGACAACGTGCCGGTCAAGCCGCAACGCGTGTACCGCGAGATGAACCAGTACTTCCCGCGCGATGTGCGTTACGTGTCCACCATCGGCCTGTCGCAGATCGCCGCCGCGCAGTTCCTGTCGGTCAACGAGCCGCGCCACTGGATCAACTGCGGCCAGGCCGGCCCGCTGGGCTGGACCATTCCCGCCGCGATCGGCGTGAAGGTGGCCTCGCCGGAATCGGACGTGGTGGCCATCTCGGGCGACTACGACTTCCAGTTCATGATCGAAGAACTGGCCGTGGCCGCGCAGTTCAAGGTGCCCTACATCCACCTGGTGGTGAACAACTCCTACCTCGGCCTGATCCGCCAGGCGCAGCGCAACTTCGAGATGGACTACTGCGTGCAACTGGCCTTCGACAACGTCAACTCGCCTGAGCTCAACGGCTACGGCGTGGACCACGTGAAGGTGGTCGAAGGCCTGGGCTGCAAGGCGATCCGCGTGTTCAAGCCGGAAGACATCGCGCCGGCCTTTGCCGAAGCGCGTGACCTGATGGCCGAATTCTCGGTGCCGGTGGTGGTGGAAGTGATCCTGGAGCGCGTGACCAATATCGCGATGGGCACCGAGATCGACAACATCAACGAGTTCGAGCCGATCGAAGACATCGAGGAAGCCATCCTCAAGGAAGAAGTGGAAACGGCGTAAGCACGGCAGGCTGACAAGCGCGGGCCACGAGCCCGCGCGCAGCGCTGCATCCCCTGACGCGCCCCCCCAATCACCGCATCCGCGCGAGCGGAATCACAAGACAAGTCATCCGGAGACATCCATGCCAAAACTTGCCGCCAACCTGACCATGCTGTTCAATGAAGTGGCTTTCCTCGACCGCTTTGAAGCCGCCGCGCGCGCGGGCTTCCGCGGCGTGGAGTTCCTCTTCCCCTACGCCTTCCACGCAGACCAGATCGCCGACCGGCTCAACCGCTTCCAGCTCGACCTGGTGCTGCACAACCTGCCGGCGGGCAAGTGGGAAGCGGGCGAGCGCGGCATTGCCTGCCACCCGGACCGCGTGAGCGAGTTCCAGGACGGCGTGGGCGAGGCGATCAAGTACGCCAAGGTGCTGGGCGTGCGCCAGCTGAACTGCCTGGTCGGCATCCAGCCGCAGAACGTCAAGCGCGAACAGGCGCAGGAAACACTGGTGGAGAACCTGCGCTTCGCCTCGCAAGCGCTGGGCGCCGAGCAGATCGACCTGCTGGTCGAGCCGATCAACACCTTCGACATCCCCGGCTTCTTCCTGTCGCGCACGCAGCAGGCGCTGGACCTGATCGCACAGGTCAACGCGCCCAACCTCTACGTGCAGTACGACATCTATCACATGCAGCGCATGGAAGGCGAAATCGCCGCCACGCTCAAAGCCAACCTGCCGAAGATCAAGCACGTGCAGCTGGCCGACAACCCGGGGCGCAATGAGCCGGGCACCGGCGAGCTGAACTACCACTTCCTGTTCCAGTGGCTCGATGAGATCGGCTACGGCGGCTGGGTCGGCTGCGAGTACAAGCCGCGCACGACCACCGTCGAAGGCCTGGGCTGGCGCGCGGCACACGGCGTGCAGTAAGCGGAACAGGCAAATCCACAAACATTCAACATCCCATCAAGGAGACATCACATGGCAAACCAACGCAACGTCGGATTTATCGGCCTGGGCATCATGGGCGCACCGATGGCGGGCCACCTGCGCGCGGCCGGCCACACGTTGTTCGTGCATGACGTGAACCCCGCGCCGCAAGCACTGGTCGACGCCGGCGTCACGGTCTGCACCAGCGCCGAGGAAGTGGCCAAGCGCGCGGACATCATCGTGATCATGGTGCCGGACACCCCGCACGTGGAAGCCGTGCTGTTCGCCGAGAAGGGCGTGGCCGCCGCGCTCAAGGGCGCCGGCAAGCAAGCCGCGCACGGCAAGATCGTGGTCGACATGAGCTCGATCTCGCCGATCGCCACCAAGGACTTCGCCGCGCGCGTCAACAAGCTCGGCGCGGCCTACCTGGATGCACCGGTGTCCGGCGGTGAAGTGGGCGCGAAGGCCGCATCGCTGACCATCATGGTCGGCGGCCCGCAAGAATCGTTCGACGAGGTCAAGCCGCTGTTCGACCTGTTGGGCAAGAACGTGACGCTGGTCGGCGGCAACGGCGACGGCCAGACCACCAAGGTGGCCAACCAGATCATCGTGGCGTTGAACATCCAGGCCGTGTCCGAAGCGCTGCTGTTCGCCTCCAAGGCGGGCGCCGATCCGGCACGCGTGCGCCAGGCACTGATGGGCGGCTTCGCAGCTTCGCGCATCCTGGAAGTGCACGGCGAGCGCATGGTCAAGCGTACCTTCGATCCGGGCTTCCGCATCGAGCTGCACCAGAAGGACCTGAACCTCGCGCTGCAAGGCGCGAAGGCGTTGGGCGTGGCATTGCCCAACACCGCCACCGCGCAAGAGCTGTTCAATACCTGCGCCGCCAACGGTCTGGGCAAGCAGGACCACTCGGCACTGTGCCGCGCCATCGAGATCATGTCCAACCATGAGATCGCCAAGGGTGGCGCCAAGTAAGCCAGCAGCACCATCACGGCCTGCCTTGGCAGGCCAGTATCACTCCCGGCCGCTTGCGGCCGGGAACGCAGCACTTCCGGATCCCGTCATGCTCGCCACCGATTCCTACCCTACCCTGCTGGCGCCCCAGCGCCCTGCCGGACTCACCGATCCGCGCGCCCTGCTGCGCGACCTGTTCGATACCGCGGTTGCCGCCGTCAGCGCCAGCCATTGCCTGGTGCCGCACCTGCCCACGCCGCCCAAGGGCCGCACGGTGGTAATCGGCGCCGGCAAGGCCGCCGCCGCCATGGCGCAAGCTGCCGAGGCGCACTGGCAAGGCGAGATTTCCGGACTGGTTGTGACGCGCTACGGACATGGCGCGCCGTGCCAGCGTATCGAGGTGGTGGAAGCCGCGCACCCGGTGCCCGACGAAGCCGGCCAGCGCGCCGCGCAGCGCATGGTGGCGCTGGTCAAGGACCTGAGCGCCGACGACCTGGTGCTGTGCCTGATCTCCGGCGGCGGCTCCGCGCTGCTGGCAGCGCCGGCCGACGGCATCACGCTTGCCGACAAGCAAGCCGTGAACAAGGCGCTGCTAAAGAGCGGCGCCAACATCGGCGAGATGAACTGCGTGCGCAAGCACCTGTCGGCGCTCAAGGGCGGCCGGCTGGCGTTGCACTGTGCGCCCGCGCGCGTCGAGACCCTCTTGATTTCCGATATTCCCGGTGACGATCCCACGCTGATCGCCAGCGGCCCGACCCTGCCCGACGCCACCACCTGCGCCGACGCGCTGGCGGTGATCGCCAAGTACGGCATCGAAGTGCCGGCCAATGTGCGTGCCCACCTGGAGAGCGGCGCGGGCGAAACGCCCAAGCCCGGCGATGCGCGCTTCGACGGCCATCGCAGCGTCACGCTGGCCACCGCGCAGCAATCGCTGCAAGCCGCGGCGGCGCGGGCGCGCGAGCTGGGCGTTGAAGCCCACATCCTGTCCGACAGCATCGAAGGCGAATCCCGCGATGTGGCGCTGGTGCATGCCGCCATCGCGCGGCAGGTTGCGCAGCATGGCCAGCCGTTCAGGAAGCCCTGCGTGATCCTGTCCGGCGGCGAGACCACGGTGACGGTGCGCGGCAGCGGCCGCGGCGGGCGCAATGCCGAATTCCTGCTGGCGCTCGCGGTCGCACTGGACGGCCTGCCGGGCGTGCATGCCATTGCCTGCGACACCGACGGCATCGATGGTTCCGAAGACAACGCCGGTGCGTTGCTCGCCCCCGATACGCTGACCCGTGCCGAGGCGCGCGGACTGTCGGCGCGCGCGCACCTCGGCAACAACGATGGCTACGGCTTCTTCGCCGGCCTGGACGACCTGATCGTCACCGGCCCGACCCGTACCAACGTGAACGACTTCCGCGCCATCCTGATTGTGTAAGCCCTGAATTTGAACAACGGCGCGCCCATGCGGCGCGCCGCCCGAGATTGGAAGAGGAGACAAAATGAGACGCCAGCGCAAAGCCAAGATCGTTGCCACGCTCGGACCGGCCAGCACCGACATCGAGGTGATCCGTCAGTTGTTCGAAGCCGGAGCGGATGTCTTCCGCCTGAACTTCAGCCACGGCTCGCACGACGACCACAAGCGCCGCTACGACGCCGTGCGCCAGGTCGAGGCCGAGACCGGCCGCCCCATCGCCGTGCTGGCCGACCTGCAAGGCCCCAAGCTGCGCATCGGCACCTTCGCCGCGGGCAAGGTGGCGGTCAAGGCCGGCGACGCTTTCGTGCTCGACAGCGACCCCAGCCCGGGCGACGCCACCCGCGTGCACCTGCCGCATCCGGAACTGTTCCGGGTGGCCGCGCCGGGTCAGTCGTTGCTGATCGACGACGGCAAGGTGCAGTTGAAGATCGAGGCGGTGGCCAGCGGCAGCATCGCCACGCGCGTGGTCAACCACGGCACGCTGTCCGACCGCAAGGGCGTGAACGTGCCCGACGCGGTGATCCCGATCCCCGCCCTGACCGAGAAGGACCGCAAGGACCTCGACTTCGCGCTGGCGCTGGGCGCCGACTGGATCGCGCTGTCGTTCGTGCAGCGCCCGGCCGACATCGTGGAAGCGCGCGAGATCATCGGCACCCGTGCCGGCGTGCTGTCCAAGATCGAAAAGCCCGCCGCGCTGCAGCAGCTCGAGGAAATCGTGCGCGTGTCCGATGCGGTGATGGTGGCGCGCGGCGACCTCGGTGTGGAACTGCCGCCGGAGCGTGTGCCGGGCGTGCAGAAGCGCATCTTGCGCATTTGCCGCCAGCACGGCAAACCCATCGTGATCGCCACGCAGATGCTGGAATCGATGATCGATTCGCCGGTGCCCACGCGCGCCGAGGCATCCGACGTGGCCAGCGCCATCTATGACGGCGCCGATGCGGTGATGCTGTCGGCCGAGTCGGCCAACGGCCGCCACCCGGTGCCGGCGGTGGCCATCATGAACCGCATCATCACCGAGGTGGAGCGCGATCCGCTGTACCGCAACCTGCTGGACGCGGGGCATGAGGCGCCGCTGTCCACCCGTCAGGATGCGATCTGCGCGGCGCTGCGCGAGGTCACGCAGATCATCGGCGCGGTGGCTACCGTCACCTACACCTCGTCGGGCTCCACCGCGCTGCGCGCCGCGCGCGAGCGGCCGTGCGCGCCCATCGTCAGCATCACGCCGAACCTGGAAATCGCACGGCGGCTGGCGATTGCGTGGGGCGTGCATTCCACCGTCAGCCCTGACGTGCAGAGCGTGGACGAGATGGTGGATGCGGCAACCCGCGCGGCGCTGGCAGAGGGCTATGCCGAACCCGGCGACCAGATCACCATCGCGGCAGGCATGCCGTTTGGCCAGGGCGGCACCACCAACCTGCTGCGCGTGGCCGAAATCGGCGGCGCGCAGCCGGGCAAGACGCCGGGGCAAGCCACTGCCAGCACGGCACCGGCGGTTACCGCCTGATACACCACGCGCATGCGTTGGCGGCATTGCCGTTGCTATACTGACCGACACGCTGCGGCCACCTTTTTGCCGCGGCGATCAACCAGTAATGCGGAGCCACCATGCGTCTCGACGACGAAGCCGAAAGCCAGAATGTAGAAGACCGCCGGGGTGAAGGCTCCGGCGGTTTCGGCGGCTTTGGCGCGGGGCCCAGGACGCTCGGCATCGGCACCATCCTGGTGGCGCTGGCGGCGTCTTATTTCTTTGGCATCGACCCCTCCGTGATCATGCAGGGCGCATCGGTGCTGCAGGGCTCGCAGCAGCAAGCGCCGCAACAGCAGCATGTGCCCAGCCATCCCCCCGCCAAGGACCAGATGACGGTCTTCGTGCGCAAGGTGCTCGGTAACACCGAGCGCACCTGGTCGCATATCTTCGAGACCGATCTCAACCGCCGCTATGCGCCGCCCACGCTGGTGATCTTCTCGGGGGCCACGCCTACCGCCTGCGGCACGGGCCAGTCGGCCATGGGGCCGTTCTATTGCCCGGGCGACCAGAAGGTCTATATCGACCTGGCCTTTTACGATGAATTGCGCCAGCGCTTCGGGGCTGGCGGCGACTTTGCCCAGGCCTACGTGATTGCCCACGAGATCGGCCATCATGTGCAGAACCTGCTCGGCGTGTCGGGCAAGGTCGACGCCGCGCGCCGCCGCATGGGCGAGGCGCAGGCCAACCAGTTGTCGGTGCGCGTGGAACTGCAGGCCGATTGCCTGGCCGGCGTATGGGCCGCCACCGCGGAGCGCATGAACCAGCAGCTGCTGGAGCCCGGCGATATCGAGGAAGGCCTCAAGGCCGCCGCCGCCATCGGCGACGACCGCCTGCAAAAGCAGGCCCAGGGCTATGTCGTGCCGGAGGCGTTCACCCACGGCACCAGCGAGCAGCGCACGCGCTGGCTGCGCCAGGGCCTGACCAGCGGCGACATCCGCAAGTGCGACACCTTCGCGGCCAAGCAACTCTGACCCACGCCCGCGGATGACCGCGCTGCGCCGGCGCTCCGGGCAGCGCCCCCTCGCTGGTGGGGCACTTATTTGTGCTGAATTCGCCATGTAAACGTTGTTTACAAAGTGAGCGGTGTTTATAATCGCGGCCATGTCCGCCACCCGCCCAGCACAATCCAGCCCGTCGGCCCCGCCCGCAAACGTACCCGCCACGCCGGTTGCCGCGCGTGCCGGCGCGCCCATTGCGCCCATTGCGCGGGTCAGCGGTGCCGAGTTGCGGCGCGAAAGTGTGCGCGAAGCCTTTTTCAATGCGGCCCGCGCGTTGTTTGCCGAGGCGGGATTCAGCGGCGTCACGTTGCGCCGCATCGGCGAGCGCTGCGGCTATAGCGCGGCCGCCATCTACCGGCATTTCGAAGACAAGACCGCACTGCTGTTCGAGCTGTGCGCGCAGGACTGGGTACGCCTCGCGGCGGCCCTGGCCGACGCGCGTGCCGCCGCGGGCACGCCGGCCCTGGCGTTGCCGGCCGTGCTCGATGCCTATGTGGCATGGGCCCTGGCCAACCGCCACAGCTATCACCTGATGATGATGATGGGCCTGCCGGCCGACGCCGAGCGCGCGATCGACCTGCGCTGGGGCGAGCGTTTCCCGGAAGATCCCGTGAACGCGGTGCTGATGGCCTGCGTGCATGACCAGCAAGCCACCGCGCTGATCGATTCGATGTACGACCCCGGCGATGTCACCAACGCGCTGTGGACTGCCGTGCACGGGCTGGCCGCGCTCGAAATCACGTTCGAGCACCTGCCCCACGAGGACTGGCAGCCGCTGGCGCATCGGCAGCAGGTGCTGCTCGCCGCGCTGCTGCGCGGCTTCTCCCAACCGTCCCGCTAGAGCGACGGCCAGACACACTTCCCCCACAGCGTTTGTGCCACGCTGCCCGGCGCGTTTGCCCGCTCGCATCTCGCGGTGCCAGCGCGCCGGATCCGTTCCACCGCGCCGGCGCGGCGGCTAGCTGCCGCGCCGGCGCAAAACAATCCAATGTGCCATGGCGTCCTTTTTTCTTCGCCGGCCCGCGTTCGCGTGGGTGATTGCCATCCTCACCATGGTGGCGGGCCTGATCGCCCTCACCCGCATTCCGATCGCCCAGTATCCGGCGGTGGCGCCGCCCACCGTGATCGTCTACGCGGACTATGCCGGCGCGTCGGCGCGTACCGTGGAAGATGCGGTGACCGCAGTGCTGGAGCAGCAGATGCACGGCATTCCCGGGCTGCTGTACCTGGATGCCAGCAGCGAGGGCGGCGCCGCCACCATCACGCTGGGCTTTCGCCAGGGCACCGATGCGCAGCTGGCGCAGGTCAACGTGCGCAACCGCGTCATGCAAGCCGAGCCGCTTTTGCCGGAGGCGGTGCGCCGCGGCGGCATCTTCGTGGACCAGGCCGGCAGCAGCCCCTTCATGTATGTCTCGCTGGTGTCGCAGAACAGCCAGCTCGACGAAACCGCGCTCGGCGATTTTGCCGCCGCTTCGGTGCTGCCGATGCTGCGCCGCCTGCCCGGCATCGGCAAGGCGGAACCCTACGGTGCCGAGTACGCACTGCGCATCTGGTTCGACCCTGACAAGCTCAACGCCTACGGCCTCACGGCCGCGGACGTCGAGCAGGCCATCAAGGCGCGCAACGGCGACGTCACCCCGGGCCAGCTCGGCGGTGCGCCGGCGGTGCCGGGCCAGCCCTACCAGGCGCTGGTGCGCCCGCCGCGGCCGCTCGCCGAGCCGGAGGCCTTCGGCCAGATCGTGGTGCGCGCCGGGGGCGACGCCTCGCTGGTACGGCTGCGCGACGTGGCGCGGGTGGAGCTGGGCGCCAGCGACTACCGCTACAGCTCGCGCCACGACGGCCAGGTGGCAGCCTCGATCGGCCTCAAGCTGGCAGACGGCGCCAACGTGCTGGCCACCTCGCGCGCGGTGCGCGCCGCGCTCGACGAAGCCGCGCGCGGCTGCCCCACGGGCATGCGTTACGAGATCTCATCCGACAGCGCGCAGTTCGTCGAACGCTCGATCTGGCGCGTGCTGACCACGCTGGGCGAAGCCACGGCGCTGGTCTTCCTGATCCTCTACCTGTTCCTCGGCAACCTGCGCGCCACGCTGATCCCGGTGATCGTGGTGCCGGTTTCGCTGCTTGGCACGGTCGCCTGCCTGTACGCGTTGGGCCTGTCTCTCAACGTGATCACGCTGTTTGGCGTGGTGCTGGCGATCGGCATCCTGGTCGACGACGCCATCGTGGTGGTAGAGAACGTCGAGCGGATCATGCGCGAAGATGGCGTCCACGCCATGGCGGCGGCGACCCGCTCGATGCGCGAAGTGTCCGGCGCGCTGGTGGGTGTCACGCTGGTGCTGTGCGCGGTGTTCGTGCCGATGGCCTTCCTGGGCAGTGCGGTGGGCGTGATCTACCGGCACTTCGCCATCACGCTGGCGATCTCCATCGCCTTCTCGCTGTTCTTCGCGCTTTCGCTGGCGCCGGCCATGTGCGCCAGCCTGCTGCGCCATGCCCCGCATCCGCAGCGCGGCCCGCTGGCCTGGTTCGAGCGCGGCTTCACGGCGCTCACCGCACGCTATGCCGGCTGGGTACTGGCGCTGCAGCGGCGCCGCCCGCGCTGGCTGGGCATCTACCTGGCGCTGGCGGTGGCCGGCGGCGTGCTGATGTGGCAGATCCCCGCCGGCTTCCTGCCAGAGGAGGACACCGGCGAACTGGTGATCGACATGGAACTGCCCGCGGGGGCCACACAGGCGCAGACGCGCGCCACCGTGGCGGCGCTGGAGGCATGGCTGAAAGCCGGCAAGTATCCCGTGCGCTCGACCTTCGCCGTGCTGGGCTGGAGCAATTCCGGCAACGGCGAGCAGCGCGCCAGCATGTACCTGGCGCTGCGGGACTGGTCGGAGCGCGGCGCCGGCGAACGCGCGGACGCCGTGCTGGCCAGGCTCCAGGCCGGGCTGCAAGCGTGGCCCGGGCGCGGACAGGCGCAGCTGTACGCGTATAACGGCGCGGCCCTGCCTGAGCTGGGCAGCACCGGCGGGCTCGACATGCGGCTGGTGGCGCAGGCCGGCTCCGGGCGCGAAGCGCTGTTTGCCGCGCGCGACAGGCTGCTTGCCGCCGTCAAGGATGAGCCGTCGCTGGGCGAGGTGCGCGCCACCACTGGCGAGCCGGCGCCGGCGCTGGACCTGCACATCGACTACGAGCGCGCGCGCAGCTTTGGCGTGGAGCCGGAGGCGATCCACCATGCGCTGTCGGCCACGCTGGGCTCGCGCTATATCGACGAAGTCGCGCGCGAAGGCCGTATCCGCCGGGTGATCCTGCAAGCGGATGCGCCTTACCGCATGGACCCGGCCAAGCTGTCCCGCGTGCATGTGCGCAATGCCAGCGGTGGCATGGTGTCGCTGGGCGCCTTCGCCGAACTGGCCTGGGGCAAGGGCGAAGCGACGCTGGAGCGGTTCAACGGGCTCACCTCGGTGCGCATCAACGCCGAAGTGGCGCCGGGCCACAGCACCGGCACAGCCATGGAACGCCTCACGGCCAGGGTGCGTGAGCTGGGCGGCGCCTACGACGTGCGCTGGACCGGACGCGCCTTCGAGCAGCAGCAAAGCGGCACGCAGGCGCCGTGGCTGTTCGCCTTGTCGATGTTGTTCATCTTCTTGTGCCTGGTGGCGCTCTATGAAAACTGGACCTTGCCGCTGGCAGTGCTGCTGATCGTGCCGGCGGGCCTCGTTGGCGCGCTGGTGGCGATCTGGCTGCGCGGCATGCCGAACGACGTCTACTTCAAGGTGGGCGGCGTGGTGATCATGGGGCTGGCGGCCAAGAACGCCATCCTGGTGGTGGAATACGCCGAGCAGTTGCGCCGCGGCGGCATGGACCTGCTGGAAGCCGCCGGCCAGGCCGCCCGCCAGCGGCTGCGCCCGGTGGTGATGACCTCGCTGGCCTTTGTCCTGGGCGTGGTGCCGCTGGCGATCAGTACCGGCCCGGGTGCGGCCGCGCAGCGCGCGGTCGGCACCGGGGTGCTGGGCGGCATGCTGGGCGCCACCGTGATCGGCTCGCTGGCGGTGCCGCTGCTCTATGTCTTGATCGGGCGCAGGCGTGCCGGGCGCGAACGGGAATGACAAGGCGCGCGCCGGTCAGCGGCGTTCGGGATAGTCGGGGCGGGGATCTTGCGAGACTGGCGGAGGAAAAACGAGAGGCAGCTAGTGCGGGGAGCGGCGGGTAAAAATCACCCACCCGGCGGGAGAGAGAAGGAGGAGGAGGTCAGCCGGGCAGGTGGGAGATAAAACGGGGAACAACAGTGATACCCAGGCGGCCACCAAGGTGGCCGTCAGATACCACGGGGGTCGGTTTCAGACCCGGTAGCCGTACAGCGAGCCGTCGCCGCCGCGCGAGTTGTCCAGCGAACTGGCTGCGATGTCGCCACTGAAAGCGGCACGGGCACCATCGGTGAACGTGTCGAACTTGCCTGCCTTGGCACCGTCGGTGAACGTGTCGAACTTGCCTGCCTTGGCGCCGTCGGTGAACGTATCGAACTTGCTGGCCTTGGCGCCGTCGGTGAACGTATCAAACTTGCCGGCGCGCAACGCGTCGGCGTACACGTCGAACTTGCCGACCTTGCTGTTGGCGGGCGCTGCCAGTGCCACGGCCGACGAGGCCACCATCAGCACGGCGAGAGCGCCGCCGAGGATGCGTTTGGCATTCATTTGGGACTCCTTCAACTGATTGTGTCGTTCTTGCTTTTAATTTTCTGTACTAGCTGCCCCGGCAAATCTATGTTGCGCTGCAGGCACGGACTGAAGATTAGTGGCTTGGCGGGCAAGGAGAAATACCACTGCGACGAATGGTGCGTTGCGAGTCGTGAAACGCTGGAAAGTCGGACGAACGGCGCGGATTGGACGCCCAATGGCGTGACGGGAGGGCTTGCGAGGGGGCGCGGCGGGTGGCCAAAGCGATGCTTGATGGCCCGCCAGCCCAGGCCGCAGGCCGGTCCGCGGGCGAACAGCTTGCTGGCGGGCCAGCGTTTTGCGGGATGGGCGGCGCCGATGAGCGCGCGCCAGGGCGCCACGACCGGCGCCCGGAATCAGCCTTGAATCGGCCTGAACGTACCCAAAAGTGCCGGATAAGCTTTTGACCAGGCCTTGACCAGGCCTTATACGGTGTACTGGCCGTTGGCCTCAGGCTGGAAAGACAGCTCCACCACGGTGACGCTCTGCTCACGTCCGTCCGGCAGGCGGTAGCTCACGGTCTGCCCGGCGCGCGCGCCCAGCAGCACACGGCCGATCGGCGACAGTACCGACAGGCGGCCTTCCTCGAAATCGGCGGTATCCGGATAGACCAGCGTCCAGCGGCGCGGCGTGGCCTCGCCCTCCAGCGCACACAGCAGGCTGGAGTTCATGGTGACCACATCCTTGGGAATCGCCTCGGCCGGCACGATGGCCGCGCGCTCGAGGATGCTGTCGAGCATTTCGGCCAGCGGCGCGGCGCCGGCGCGGCCCGCGATGCGCTCCAGACGGGTCACGTCGAGCTCGGTCAGGTAAAGGGTCGGTTGTTGTTTGGACGATGCCGTCATGATGAATCCTCGCTAAGTGGCGATGCGGCGACCCGGAACGGGCTGGAGCGATCCGTCGGGGATCGGCTCCTGGCGTTGCCAGGTCATGAAACAAGGTGGGCCGTTACCGGCGGTCAGTACCGGCGGGAAAACCGCGAACAGGGAGTGACTCGGCCCGGTTCAGCGTCTGCCTGCGTGGGGGGGGGAACGTCAGGCTGGGAACCGGGCAGGATCAAGCGGTACGCTGATCCGGCGGCAGGCAATCGCCTGTTTGGCTTGCGCGCGCGGCGCCTGGACTGCGTGCGCGGTCGCGCCAGCCTGCCCGACAGGGGCAAGCTCGACAGCAATCGGCGACAGGCAGCAAGGCGTCATTGGGTGCGGCAGCAATTGGAATGGAAAATCGGGAAAGCGCGCCATGCGGCGAAACTGACGAGAGCAATGGCTCACTCAAAGGCTTCGTCGCGGGCTCGGCCCGCCGCTTTTTCACCAGCTTGGTGCGCGGCAGGTAAAGGGATCGTAGCATAGCCGGTACCTTTCAGGCACCGGGGCGCAACCCTTACGCGTGGCTCTGCGGATGCGGATGGCACTCGCAGGCGGCGCCGGCGGCGGCTTGCTGCAGGTTCTGCAGGATGCCGCATTCGCTGGCCGGATGGGGCTGGTCGCAAGTATGGCGAAGTGCCCGCAACTGCCCTTCCAGCGCCTCCAGCGCCACGCGCTGGGCGTGGATCTGCTCGATCTGGCGATCCAGCAGGCTGTTGATATCGTCGCAGGCCAGGGTCGGATCGCGCTCGAAGTCGCGCAGCCGGCGCACGTCGGACAGGCTCATGCCAAGGGAGCGGCAGTGGCGCACGAAGTTCAGCTGCAGCAGATGGCCGTCGCCGTAGCGGCGATAACCGTTGTCCTCGCGCTGGGGCGCGTCGAGCAGGCCTTCGCGCTCGTAATAGCGGATGGTTTCCACGTCGCAACTGCTGTGCTTTGCAAGCTCACCGATACGCATGCCGACTCCAGGTCACTCCCGACCGCACCAAATACCCCGTAGTAATTACGGGGTTAGCTGGCAGTGTAGACCATCGCGGCAAGCCTTGCCAGCTTCGCGCTCAGCCAGGCACCGGGCCCCGCGCCTGGTCGCGCAGCGTAAGCGTGCGCGGCACGAAGGCCGCGCGCATCACCTCCACCGCCAGCTCTGGCCGGGCGGCGCCGCACATGAACACATCCACGGCGGCAAAGCCGTACTCGGGCCAGGTATGGATGCTGATATGCGACTCCTTGAGCAGCAGCACCCCGGTTACGCCCAGCCCCGGCCCGAAGTGCCGGAAGCGCGCATCGACCACGGTGGCGCCGGCGGCCTGCGCCGCCCGGTAAAGCACGCGCTCGACCAGTGCGGCATCGGCCAGCAGATCGCTCGCCACGCCTTGCAGGTCGGCAAGCAGGTGGTGGCCGAGCACGGCCGGACAAGGCAGGGCTGGCGCGTTCATGGCCGCCGGCTCATTTGTGGCCGCCGCCGGAGGACCAGCCGCTGGAGCCGGAGGAACCGCCGCTCCAGCCACGCGAGCTTGCGTATCCGGACGAGCCGGAGCCGGTGGATTCGCCGATGTTGAAGAAGGTCGTGCCGAACAGCACGATGATGCCGTAGACGAGATAAAGCAGGCGCACGCTGACTCAATCCTTTCCGGCCCAGCGCTGGACCAGCCAGATCGGCGCCCAAAGCAGCAGGAAGCCGATGACGATAGTGAACCAACCCCGATCAGTGACGAGCGCCACCGGGACATTGAGGATGGCGAGGAGGATGGCGTAGACCTTGGCGCTCTTGCGGCAAAAGGCGAGGTCGGCGCTATTGCCCGCAGCCGATGCGCGCGCTGCCTGCGGCGCGCGGGCGGCCTCGGCCAGCCCCGGGCTGGACTTGAACCACTGCGCCAGCTGCGCGCGCGCCACGGTGGTGGACAAAGTCCAGACGATCTCCGTGCCGGAGGTCTCGCGCGTGAGCCGGCGCGCCGGCTTGCCGAATTCGGTCAGGCGCGTGGTGTCGCCCACCTTGACGCGCCAGTTGAAGGTGCCGGCCGCGTACAGCACCTCGCTTTCGTAGTCGTAGCCCTGCTGGAACGTCTGGCCCTGGTAGCTTGCGGACGTGCCGGAGACCATGCGCGGCCAGGTATCCAGCACCTCGACCCGGTCCCAGCCGCTGTCCTGCTCGACCAGCCACATCAGGCCACGCTGCTCGTTGAACAGCAGATACTCGACCCAGGTGGAGGCTTCTTCCTCGTCGTTGTCGGTGCACTGCATCAGGCCCAGCACCGTGTACGGTTTGCCGTCGATGTTGCCAATGTCGCCCGGTGCCAGGCTGGTCTTGAGCGCATCGAGCTCACGCTGCTTTTCCAGCACGAGAGCCGTGGAGGTGGAGCAGTCGATCTCGCTGTGGCAGCTCGGGCAGACCACGAAGCTGGCCACGCCCGCGCGGTAGGCGATCGGGCCGCCGCAGCCGGGGCAGGCCAGCGGCACGGCCTTGCCGCGGTAGCGGTCGGCGGTGCCGGCGATCTGGCCGGCCTCGCGCAGCAGCTGGCATTTGAGCTGGTCGAGCGTGACCGCTTGGCCGGTGTAGATGGCGGGCGGATCGCCATCGGCGTAGTCGAGCGTGAGGAAACGGCCTTCGTCGCGGAAGTCCGCAACCTGCGCGGTCCAGCCAGCGCCTACCGCGAACGGCAGCTCGCCCTGCCCGCCGGTGCAGCGCGCGCTGCGCACGTCGCTGGCCAGGTAGCGATGCTTGTCGAAGTACAGGGGTGTGCCGGGCGTGAGCTGGTCATGGCGCGGCAGCGCCACGCCGTTGAGCTGCGCGGCGGATTGCTCGGCCGTGACGCGTCGGGTCAGCATGTACTGGCCGGAGGCATCCGCTAGCCAGCCGTCGCTGCCGTCGTCGAACAACAGGTACCACTCGTTCCACAGGCCGGAGTCGTAGCGCAGCTGGATGCGGCCGACCAGGGTGAAGCCCTGCCCGTCCCACTGGCCCGAGGTGTGGATCTGCAGCGGCGTGTAGTCCTCCAGCACGGCGGACATCTTGCCGATGTCCTTGACCGTGTCGGCGTCCTTGAGCAGCGTGCTGTGGCAAAACTCGCACACCACCATCACCGCGGCAGACGAGCGGAAGGCCGCCGGCGCGCCGCAGCTTGGGCAGTTGATTTCTTGCATGCTTAAGGGATAAGGGCGCGCTCAGCCTATCAGTTTCTTGAGGATCTCGGCCTTGGCGGTGTCGAACTCCGCCTGGGAGATCAGGCTCTTGTCGAGCAGGTCCTTGAGCTTTTGCAGGCGTGCGGCGGGATCGTCGGCGGGCGCGGCCACTGCGGGCGCGGCCGCTGCCGCGGCGGGTGCGGCAGGCTGGACCCCGGCGGCGGCGCCAAGCCCGCCCGCCATCGCCTGGCCCATCACCGCGCCGGCCGCCAGGCTGGCGCCAAGGCCGGCCACGCCGCCCTCGTTCTGCGCGGCCAGCGGGATCGAGGTGGCGACCTGGTACTGCGTGAACTTCGCCATATCGCCCATCATGCCCATGGAGATACGGGTGTCGATGGCCTTTTGCAGCTCTTCCGGCAGCGACACATTGGTCACCGCGAAGTTATCCAGCGCCACGCCATAGCGCTCGAACTCCGGCGCCAGCTTGTCGCGGATGGTCTGCGACATCAGCGCCTGGTTCGCGGCCATGTCCAGGAAGGGTACCGAGGCGCCGCCCAGCGTGGCGGTCATGGTGGCGATCAACAGGTTGCGCAGCTGCTCTTCCACCTCGTCGCGAGTGTACTCGGCGCGCGTGCCGCTGATCTCGGTATAGAACCTGGCGGCGTCGGCCACCTTGTACGAATACAGGCCGAAGGCGCGCAGCCGCACCATGCCGAAATCGGCGTCGCGGATGGTAATCGGCTGGGCGGTGCCCCACTTGCGGCCGATCTGCAAGCGCGTGCTGAAGAAGTACACATCCGACTTGAAGGGCGACTCGAACAGCTTGTCCCAGTTCTTCAGGTAGGTGAGCACAGGCAGCGTTTGCGTGGTGAGTTTGTGCATGCCGGGCCCGAACACGTCGGCGATCTTGCCTTCGTTGACGAACACCGCCATCTGCGACTCGCGCACGGTCAGGCTGCCACCGTACTGGATTTCCATATCCTCCATCGGATAGCGCCAGGCCAGTACGCCGTCCGTGTCCTCCGTCCACTGGAGGATGTCGATAAACTGCTTCTTGATGAACGATCCGATGCTCATGGCAATCCCCAGGTTCTCAGCGTTGTTCCAGCACGATCAGGAAGTCAGGACAGGCAGGCGGCATTGATCAAGCCGACCGTCACTGAAATAGCGCCCATCAGGCCGCCCATGCCGATATTGTTCGATTCGATCGCCGCATCCATGTCGGGCAGCGCGCGCGCCAGGCCCGCGTAGGCCAGCGCCTGCACCAGCATCGCCCCCACCGACCACACCAGGAACATCAGGAAGGTGTCGTTGTGCTGGATGCTGGACGACAGCGTAAAGCAAAAACCGATCATCGCCCCCGACAGCGAAAGCGCTGCCGCGAGGTTGCCCTGGCGGATCAGCGCGAACTCGCGAAACGGCGTGATCCTGGTGTAGACTCCGACGAACACCGCCAGCAGGGCAAGGCCGGCCAGCAGGTGCAGCACGTAGGCGTAGATGGCTTGCATCCTGGTTGATCTCCTGCTTGTTCCACGACGGTGTTCCGGGCTGCCGCAACAGCAACAGTAAGCGAGTCGTGAATCGTGAATCGTGAAGCCGTATTGGCGACATCAGCATTGTTGGCAGTTGGCGCCCAAGTATATCCGTTGTCCATTTCGGTTCATCACAACTTTTTGCAGTTTGCCAGGCGTGCGCGCATCGCGCGGCGGCTCGCCTGAGCGCCACGCCTGCCCTTTCCAGCGTCCTTCCCGGCTTCCCTCCCGGCTTCCTCTCCGACCCCCGATTCCCTAGCCCCGATGCGCGACCGTACCCTTGTTCTTTCGGTGTTGATCGTGGCGTCCTGCGGGCTCGGCTACGAGCTGATCGCAGGCGCCCTGTCCAGCTACCTGCTGGGCGACTCCATCCTCCAGTTCTCCTCCATCATCGGCTGCTACCTGTTCGCCATGGGCGTGGGCTCGTGGCTGTCGCGCTATGTGAAGGATGAGGACGTGCTGGCGCGCTTCATCGATATCGAGATCCTGATCGGCCTGCTCGGCGGCATCTCCGCGGCACTCCTGTTCGTGGTGTTTGCCTGGCTGTCCGCGCCCTTTCGCACCGCGCTCTACGCCATGGTGTTCGTGCTCGGCGTGCTGGTAGGCATGGAGATCCCGCTGGTCATGCGGGTGCTCAACACGCGCCGCACCGCCTTCAGCGAATTGGTCAGCCGCGTGCTGACGTTCGACTACCTTGGCGCGCTGGCCGTCTCGCTGGTGTTCCCGCTAGTGCTGGCGCCGCGCCTGGGGCTGTCGCGCACCGGCTTTTTGTTCGGCATGCTCAATGCGGGCGTGGCGCTCGTCACCATCCACATCTTCCGCGACGAACTCAAGCCGGTGATGTCGCGCATGCTGCGCGCCTCGCTGGTGCTGGTGCTGCTAGCGGGTGGCTTCCTGGCCTCGGGGCGGCTGACCCACTGGGCCGAGCGCGGCATGTTTGGCGACGAGATCATCCATAGCGAAAGCACGCCGTACCAGCGCCTGGTGATCACGCGCTGGAAGGACGACATGCGCCTCTATATCAACGGCAACCTGCAGTTCTCCTCGCGCGACGAGCACCGCTACCACGAGGCGCTGGTGCATCCCGTGCTGCAGGCACTGCCGTGGGCGCGCCGCGTGCTGGTGATCGGCGGCGGCGACGGACTGGCCGTGCGCGAGATCCTCAAGCACAAGAACATCGAACACGTGACGCTGGTCGACCTCGACCCCGCCATGACCACGCTGTTCTCGCGCAGCGAGCCGCTGGTGGCGCTGAACCAGGGCTCGCTCAAGGACGCGCGCGTGCAGGTGGTCAATGCGGATGCCGCGCAATGGATGGAGCAGCACAACGAGATGTTCGACGCCATCATCGTCGACCTGCCCGACCCGTCCAACTTCGGCCTGGGCAAGCTGTACTCGGTGCCGATGTACAAGCTGATGTCGCACCATCTCGCGGAGAAGGGCTATGCCGTGGTGCAGTCCACCTCGCCGTATTTTGCGCCGCGCTCGTTCTGGGATATCGACGCCACGCTGCGCGAGGCGGGCCTGCATACCTGGCCCTACCACGCCTATGTGCCGTCCTTCGGCGAATGGGGCTTCATCCTTGCGGGCAAGCGCGACGACTACACGCCGCCCACGCGCTACACCGTGCCGCTCAAATTCCTCGACGCCGACAGCACCGCGCTGATGTTCCGCTTCCCGGCCGACATGGCGCCGCGCGAGGCGCGTGCCAACCGGCTCAACGAGCAGTCGCTGGTGCATGACTTTGAGCAGGACTGGCGCAATGTCATTCGCTGATCCGCATCACCCGCAACCGGAACTGGCATGGACCGCCGCCGCTTCCTGATCGCCGGCGCTGGCGCGAGCGGCCTGGGCTTGCTGTCCGGCTGCGATCGCCTGGGCGACGATACCAGGCGCTTCCTGGCCGGCGTCGGCCTGCGCGAGCCCATGCCCGTGGTGCTGCGCCCCGGCATGGCCGAAGGCCACGCGCTGCGCGATGCCGCCAGTTGGCCGTCGACCGTTTCCGCACAGGACGAGATCGTGACCGATGTTGCCATCCTCGGCGGCGGCGTGGCCGGGCTCAGCGCCGCGTGGCAGCTGGCGCGCGGCGGCCTGAAGGACTTCCTGCTGGTGGATGGCCCGGAGTTCGGCGGCAACGCGGCGGCCGGAAGTTTCGGCGGCGACCTGGCCTTCCCGCGGGGCGCGCACTATCTGCCCCTGCCCTCGCCCGAGTCCACGCACATCCGCGAGATGCTGGCCGACACCGGCGTGATCCAGCGCGACCCGTTCGCCGCGCGGCCCGAGTTCGACGAACGCGCGCTGGTGCATGCGCCTGACGAGCGCCTGTTCTTCGCCGGCAAGTGGCACGACGGCCTGCTGCCTAGCGACGCTGCGCCGGAGCAGGAAGCGGCGCAGCACGCGCGCTTTCTCGCGCGCGTCGAGCAGCTCAAGAGCGCGCGTGGCAGCGACGGCCGCAAGGCCTTTGCCATCCCGCTGGCGCTGGCCTCGCAAGACCCGGCCTGGACCCGGCTCGACCAGCAGAGCATGCGGCAGTGGATGCTGACCGAAGGCTTTACCGCGCCCACCCTGCACACCTATGTGGACTACTGCTGCCGCGACGATTACGGCGCGGGGCACGAGCTGATCTCGGCCTGGGCCGGCCTGTACTACTTCGCCAGCCGCGCGGGCCATGCAAGCGATGCGGCCGACGGCGCCGTGCTGACCTGGCCGGATGGATTGCACGCGCTGGTGACGCGGCTCTCGGCGCGCATCGATGCGCACCGCGGCGTCAAACCTGGCGCCCAGCCCTGGCGCCGTCCCGGCATGGCGCTGCAAGTGCAGGAGCAGGGCCGTGGGGTGTCGGTGCTGTGCGCCTGGTGGCCGGATGGCGTTGGCGCCCGTCCCCCGCGCATCTACCGCATCCGCGCGCGCCGCGTGATCTGCGCCATGCCCCTGCATGTGGCCGCCCGTGTGGCGCCGCTGCGCGAATTCGGCTTCGACCCGGCGCGCCACCTGCCGCCCACCGCGTCCTGGCTGGTGTCCAGCTTCCGCCTGCAGGGCTTCCCGCCGGAAGCGCCGGGCGTGCCGCTGGCGTGGGACAACGTGGTGCATGGCGGACGCGGGCTGGGCTATGTGGTGAGTACCCATCAACTGATCCGGCAGGCAAAGCCAGCAGCCACGGTCTTTACCGCGTACTGTCCGCTGGACTTTGCGGCCAGCCCCGGCGCGGCGCCGCGCTCGCTCGCCGACACCCGCCGCTGGCTGGCCGAGGCCAGCGCCGCCGAGCTGATGGACTATGCCACCACCGATCTGCGCACGGTCTACGGGCGCGCCTTCTGGCGCCACGCGGACGCGGTGGAAATCACGGTGCGCGGGCACGCCATGGCCTCGCCGCGCACGGGCTTTCTGGGCAATGCCGGTGCCGCGGCCCTGCGCGCGGCCGATGGCCGCATCCTGTTTGCCCATGCGGACCTGTCCGGCGTGTCGGTGTTCGAGGAAGCGGCCTGGTGGGGTACGCGCGCCGCGCGGAATATCCTGGGTTGAGCGCCGCGCAGTGACGCTTTCGCCATAACATGCCACGGCGCCGCATCCTGTAGAATTCCTTGCTCGATTTCGTGTCGAACCCCCTGACACGCGATCCCAACCCCGATTTTTTTGTGCGCGCAATCCGCTTCCTGCTGCTGCTCCTGATGCTTGCCGTCATGCCCTTCCAAAGCTGGGCAGGCGCGCGCACGTGCGCAGTGGGCAACACGGTGCAGGCGGATTCGTGCAGCACCTTGGCACAAGATGCCGCTGTGGCCACCGCAGGCGATGCGGCCCATGCTGCCGCCATCGATGCCAGCGCAGCCCCGGGCTCCGCTGACGTTGGCGACGCCAAGGATCCGTCGCAGCCCGGCGCCGACCTTGCCGAATCCCTGTTGCCGGCCTCGCCCCCGCGCTTTGCCGCAGGGCTTGCCCGCAGCGCAGCGCCCGCGCACCGCGCGGGCGTCATGTCCGACCCCGACCTCCCCCTTCAGCAGCGCCCTCCCAGCGCCTGAGTCACTCCCGCGCGCGTGCGCTGGCCTTGCGTGCGCTCGTAGTCAGGTTCCCGGTTTTCCTGTCGTTAGTCTCCTGCACGCGGCGCGCCTGGCCTGGCGCTGCGCGTGCTTGCGATGCGCGCCCCTGTTTTCACCATGGCATTGATCACTTCCTCACACAAAACATGAAACGCGTCCTGCTCTTCCTGGCGACCAACCTCGCCGTCATGCTTGTCCTCAGCTTCACCGCCAGCTTGCTGGGCGTGAACCGCTTCCTCACCGGCAACGGCCTCAACCTCGGCATGCTGCTGGCATTCGCCGCGTTGATGGGCTTCGGTGGTTCCTTCATCTCGCTGCTGATGTCCAAGACCATCGCCAAGTGGTCGACCGGCGCGCAAGTCATCACCCAGCCCGGCAACGGCACCGAAGTCTGGCTGGTGCAGACCGTGCAGAAGCTGGCCGACCGCGCCGGCCTGCCGATGCCTGAAGTCGCCATCTATGAAGGCGAAGCCAATGCGTTCGCCACCGGAGCGACCAGGAAAAGCTCGCTGGTAGCCGTTTCCACCGGCTTGCTGCAAACCATGTCGCACGACGAAGTGGAGGCCGTGCTCGCGCACGAAGTCGCCCACATCGCCAATGGCGACATGGTCACGCTCACGCTGATCCAGGGGGTGGTCAACACCTTCGTGATCTTCCTGGCGCGCGTGGTGGGCTACTTCGTGGATTCGATGCTGCGCAAGAACGATGAGGAATCGAGCGGCCCCGGCATCGGCTACATGATCACGGTGGTGGTATGCGAGATCGTGTTCGGCATCCTGGCCAGCATCATCGTGGCCACCTTCTCGCGCCATCGCGAATACCGTGCCGATGCCGGCGCGGCCAAGCTCATGGGCAGCCCCACGCCGATGGTGGCGGCGCTGCGCCGGCTGGGCGGCCTGGACTCCGAAGGCTTGCCGCAGAACATGCAGGCGATGGGCATTGCCGGTGGCAAGTCGTGGCTGTCGCTGTTCTCCAGCCACCCGCCGATCGAGCAGCGCATTGCCGCGTTGCAAGCTAAGGCCTGAGGCCCTTGCCGGACTCCTCCGGCCTTGCCCGGAACGCTGCCCGATAGCGTTCCGGGGTGGTTTGCACATGCCGCTGGAACGCCTGGCGCATCACGTCGGCATTGGCAAATCCAGTCGCACGGGCGATGCCATCCAGGCGTCGCCCATCTTCCTCCAGCATCCTGCGCACCGCTTCCACACGTAGCCGCTCCACGTAGCGCGCCGGCGTCTCGCCGACCTGCCGCGCGAAGTTGCGCGGGCTCATCGCCACGCGCTCGGCCAGCACCTGCACCGACAGGTCGCGCGCCAGGTGCTCCGCCATCCAGGCCTGCAATTCACGCAACTCCGGGCTTTGCGCGCTCTGGGCCTGCAGCAGCGTGGAGAACTGTGCCTGGCTGCCGGGACGGCGCAGGAACAGCACCAGCTCGCGCGCCACGGCCAGCGAAGCAGCATGGCCGAGATCGTCCTCCACCAAGGCCAGCGCCAGGTCCATGCCGGCGGTCACGCCGGCCGAGGTGTACAGATCGCCCGCGCGGATCCAGATCGGGTCCGGGTCCACCTGTACCAGCGGATGGCGTTGCGCCCGCCGCGCGGCGTGGCGCCAGTGCGTGGTGGCGCGATGGCGGTCCAGCAGCCCGGTGCGCGCCAGCACGAACGCGCCGGTGCAGACCGCGCCGAGGCGGCGCACGCGTGGTGCCTGCGTACGGATCCAGGCGATCAGGCGCGCGTCGTCGGCTGCCGCGGCGTGGCCTGAGCCGCCGGCGATCAGCAAGGTGTCGATCGGCCCGGGCAGCATGTCGCCGATGCGATGATACGGCGCGTCGGCCAGCAGCCGGATCCCGCTTTCGGTGCACACCAGGCCGTCGTCGCGCACGCTGGCAATGCGGATGTCGTAGGCCGGCGAGGCCCGGCCGGGGAGCCGGTTGGCATGGCCGAAGACCGCGCTGGGCCCGGTCACGTCGAGTTCCTGCGCGGGGTCCGGCGCGACGAGCACGACGATGCGCGGCGGATCATTCGGCAAGGGATGGCTGGCAGGCATGGACGGTGACCCAGGGCGAGAGTGTGAGTGCGCGAGTGCGCGAGCGCGGTTAGCGCCGATCATACTGGTGCCGGCGCTTATCCGGCCAGCACCGCCGCGCGCGGCATGCTGCGCTGCCAGCCTAGCGTGACCAGCAGCGCCACCGCCAGCGCTGGCAGCACGGCGAGGTTGACGGCCTGCCAGCCATAGCGGTAAAGCACCTGCCCGGCCGCGAGCGTGGCCAGCGCGGTCAGCGCGGCGGCGCAGAATTCGGCCAACGCCTGGGTCCGCGCGCGCTCGGCGGGCCGGTAGCTTTCCGCCAGCAGCGTGGTGCCGCCGACAAACATGAAATTCCAGCCAATGCCAAGGCATAACAAGGCGACATAAAAGGCAGGCAACGCCGTCGAGGCCAGGGCCACGAGCGAACCCATTGCAGCGAGCGCGATGCCGCACATCAGCATCGGCCCGCGCTCGAAGCGCTGCAGCAGCCAGCCGGAGAAGAAGGACGGCGCGTACATGCCCACCAGATGCCACTCGATGATCTGCGCGCCCTGCGTGATGGTATGGCTGCACGCCACTGCGGCAATCGGCGTGGCGGTCATCACGAACATCATCACCGCGTTGCCGATGCCGTTGTTGGCAAACGCCGCCAGGAATACCGGCTGGCGCGCGATCTCGGCGAGCGGGCGTGCGGGCAACGCCGCGGCGCCGTGATCGGCCGCCACCGCGCCTGCGTGCGCCTTTGGCTCGCGGTAGCCAAGCGCCAGCAGCAAGACCGTGGCCATGCCGAACATCGCGACCACCGCATACGATCCGGCAAAGGGCTGCGCCACCATCAGGTCGCTGCTCCACGCGGCGATGGCGGGCCCGCACACGGCAGCCACCACGCCGCCGGTAAGCACGGTGGAAATGGCGCGCGGCTTATCCACAGGCGCGGCGGCGTCCGCCGCGGCCAGCCGGTAAAAGCGCGCGAACGCCTGGAACACGCCGACCAGCGCCGTACCGACGCAGAACGCCACGAAGTCATGGTGTGAGATGGCCCACACCGACACCAGCCCGCCCGCGCAGCACGCGAGCCCGCCGAGCGAAAAAGCGATGCGGCGCCCCAGCCGCTCAATGAGAAAGGCGGCCGCGATGGCGGTGAGCGCCGACGCCACCGTGATCAGCGCGAACGGCAGCGTGGCCAGCGCCTTGTCGGGCGCGAGCGTGTAGCCGACCAGCCCGGTCAGGGTCAGGTCGACCGACAGCGCCGAAGTAAACAGGGCCTGGCAGATTGCCAGGACCCGGGCTTGGGACATTGCGGGACGTGCCATCGGGCGCTCCGGTAAGGAAGAGACGGGGATGGCACCGAGCGTACGAAAAGCGCGAGCTTGGCGGCTGACAATGATCCGCAGAATCCTGCCAACCGGCTACTGGCTACCGGCTCCTGGCTGGGTTAGTTGAACACGTCCTGGCGGTAACGTCCCTGCGCCACCATGCCCGCCAGCCAGTCGGAGGCCGCGGCCTCGCTCATGCCGCCCTGCTGCGCCGCGATCTCGATCAGCGTGCGCCGCACCGCCGGCGCCATCTGCCGGCCATCGCCGCACACATAGATCGTGGCGCCGTCCTGCAGCATCGCCCAAATGGCCTGGCGATCGCGCCATAGCAGATGCTGCACATAGCGCTGGTCCGCAGCGGGGGTAGTGGAGTAAGCCGCATGCGCCTGCACCACGCCCTCGGCCTGCCAGCGCGCGACGTCATCGCGATAGAGCCAGTCATGCCCGGGATGGCGGCAGCCGTAATAAAACTGGCTGGCGGCTACCGCCCGTCCGGCGGCCTTCTGCGCTGCGCGCTCTTCCAGGAAGCCGCGGAACGGCGCGATGCCCGTGCCTGGCCCGACCAGGATCATCGGCCGCGCCGGATCGGGATCGGGCGCGAAGGCCGGGTTGGGCGTGCGGATCGCTGCCGCCACCACGGCGCCCGGCGCGAGTCCTTGCAGCCAGGTGGACGCCACGCCACGGAACATGCCTCGCCCCGAGAGCGCGGGCGACCACACGGTGCCAACCGTGATCGTCGCCACGTCCGGTGAGGCCAGGGGCGACGAAGCGATGGAATAGAAGCGCGGGCGCATCGGCACCGTGCAAGCCAGCAGGCCCGGCAGCGTGAGCGCGATGGCGGGGTGGCTGACCAGCACATCCACCAGCCCCAGCCGCTGCGACGCCACGCGCGCCGCGTAGCCCTCTTGCGCGTGGTCCGAGCCGAGCCGCTCCAGCGCCGCGCGAGTGAACGGGCAACGTGTGTATTGCAGCAGCGTGCGCAGCGTCTGGCGCGACACCACATCTTGCAGCTCGATGAAATGCGTCAGCAGCTCGCGCAGGGGCAATGCCTCGTCCAGTGGCAGCCCGCGCGCGGTGCAGCCAGGCGCGGCGGACAGCGTCACCATGGCGTCGGGATCGAGATCGAGCCGCTCGCACAGGTCCCGCACGGTGGCGGGATGGTTCCGTGGATACACCGCAAGATGATCGCCGGTCGCGTAGCTTGCGCCTTCCGGCAGGCGCAGCTGGATGTCGCGCGTGGCGGTGCGCGGCGCTTCCAGCGCGAAGTCCCACAGGCCCGCCGGATCGTTCACCAGCTCCGTGTTGGCCAGCACCGTGAAGGCTTGCGCCGACGGCGGCAGCGTGCTGGCACGGATGGTGGCGATATCGCGCAGCCGCACCTCGATCTGGCTGGCGCCCGCCGCATCCGGTGCCGCGCCCTGCTCCACGCGCAGCGCCTGCAGCGATTGCCACAGCGCGGCGAGCCACGACTCCGCAGCCTGGTCGAAGTCGCCATTGCCATCCGCCTCGCCGCGCGCGAGCAAAGGCGCCGCGCCAGCCGCGCTGAAGAAGTCGTGCAGCCGCTTGGGGAATGCCTGGTACGTGGCCCATTGCGAATTGCCGCAGCCTAGCAATGCAAAGCGCAGGCCTTGCGCGCGGTAGCCGCCAGCATCGCCGCTATCGAGCATCGCTTCGAAACGTCGCGCTGAATCGGGTGCGCGCCCGTTGTAGGTCGCCGCCACGATCACGGCGAGCCCATCGGTGGGCAGCGCGCCCACGGCTTCGTCCAGGTCGCGCAGCGTGGCGGCAAAGCCGGCCGCCAGCGCGCCGGCGTGGATCTGCTCGGCCAGCTCGCGCGCGGTGCCCAGGCTGGAGCCGCACAGCACGGCAAGGGGCTGGCCATTGCCGCGCACCGCCGGGGGTTGCGACTGCACGCTGGCGGCGCCGGGCGCGGGCGCGGCGGCGATGCGCTCATGCGCCCGGCGCCGCCGTGCACGCAGCGTGAACGCATCCGGCTTCAGGGTCAGCGTTTCCTTGATGCGGAACTGGTAGTCGTGCGGATCGCTGAACTGGAAGTTGCGCAGCATCAGGGCCAGCGCGAGCTTGGCTTCGGTCAGCGCGAACTGGCGGCCGATGCACGCGCGCTCGCCATTGCCGAACGGCTTGTAGGCGTGGGGATGGATCCCGGCCTCGTTCTCGGGCAGGAAGCGGTCGATGTCGAAGGTCTCCGGATCGGCCCACACTTTCGGGTCGCGGTGCAGCGCGGTGAGCACCACCGAGACGCGCCGATCCTTGCGGATCAGGTAGCGCCCGCCGATCACCGTGTCCTCGAACGGGGCCACCGCAAAGGCGGGCGCCGTGGGCCACAGGCGCAGCGTTTCCTTGAGCACGCGGTCAATCACCTGCAGCTTCGCCAGGTCGGCATAGACCGGCTGCGCGTCGCCCGGCAGCACCGCGTCCACCTCGGCATAGGCTTGCGCGAGCACGCCGGGATGGCGCAGCAGCTCATATAGCGCGAACGTGAGCAGGCCACTGGTGGTCTCGTGCCCCGCGATCAGGAAGGTGATGACCTGGTTGCGGATGTTCACGTCGTCCAGGCGCTGGTCGGTCTCGGGGTCGCGCGCCTCCAGCATCAGGTTGAGCAGGTCGTGCGCGGGCGGCTGCCCGGCGTGATTGCCGGCCGCGGCGCGGCGCTGGCGCACCACGTCGTCCACCAGCTCTCGCATGTACTGGATATCGTCGGCGAACTTGCGGTGCGCCTTGTGCATGAACTTGTCCTGCAGCGCAAAGCGCGTGAGCTTGCCCATGGCCTCCTCGAGCGCGCCGACCATGGCGTCGATAAAGGGATGGAGCTGCTCGCGCGAGAATGAATCGAAGTCATAGCCGAAGCCTGACAGCGCAATGGTGTCCAGCGTGAGCCGGGTCATGTCGTCGGCGATCGGGATGTCGGTGTCGGCGCCCTGGCGGTCCCACTTGTCGACCAGCCGGTTGGCCACGCGCAGCATCACGTCGAAGTAGCCCTTCATCGCACGCTGGCTGAAGGCGGGCATCAAGATGCGGTGAGCACGGCCCCAGTTCTCTTCCTCGGCGTGCGCGGTGAACAGGCCGTCGCCAGCCAGGTCGCGCAGGTAAGACAGCGGCGGCCCGACGATCTTGCGAAAGTGCTGCCCATCCGACAGCTCGCCCACCAGCGCGGCGTCGCTCACGAACGCCACCCGGCGCCCGGCGAAATCCAGTTCGAAAATGCCGTCGAACGCACGGCTGCGCGCCAGCAGGTGCTGCCCGACCTTGCCCGGCGTGACCTGCAGCAGGTTGCCGACCAGCGGCCAGCCCGGGTCGCGCGGGATGGGTTCGAGCGAGCGTGCGGGCTGCGCCGCCGGAATGGTCGCCGAGGTTGCTGCCGGAGCGGCGGATGCGGGAGTGGAGGCGCGCTGCATGTTCAGGTCACCAGATGGTAGTCGGCGGGCGAAACGCCAGGGTTGGGCCAAGGGGCTCGGGCGCCGCCTTGTGTCTCTTGTTCGATTTTCTGTTTTCTGCCGGGTGCATGGCGTACATGGCTATTCCTGCAAGTCGACGTAGACAACCGTCTACTTTTGCAGCAAAGTAGACGAATGTAGACCGAGTGTCAATTCCAAACCGGATTCGCCCAAGCCGGCATATTCAAGCCGGCATATTCAAGCCGGCATATTCAAGCCGGCATGTCCCGGCCCTAACTTTTTTGCCCGACACCATGGAAGACGTTGCCGGCGGCAAACGCAAACTGATCGACGCGGCGCTGCGCCTGGCCGCAGCCAGGCGCAGCTTCGCCGGCCTCGGCCTGCGTGAATTGGCGCGCGAAGCGGGGCTGAACCCCAACACCTTCTATCGCCACTTCCGCGACATGGAAGACCTGGCGCTGACCGCCGTGGCCGAGGTCGGCAACGAACTGCGGCCCATGCTGCGCGCGGTGCGCTGGGCGGTAGCGCAGGACAACCCCGGCGAGGTCGCCACCCGCGCCTGCGACGCCTTCTTCGCCTACGCTGATGCCCACCCCGACGCCTTCTTTGTCGGCGTGTGCGGCAGCACCGGCCCGCAGCCGGCGCTGCGCGAAGCGGTGCGCCAGGTGCTGGCGGATATCGCCGGCGAGATGGCGGAAGACATCGAGAGGCTGGAGCTCAGCCCGGGCCTGTCGCGCCCCATCATCGACGACCTCTGCGGCTACGTGGTGTCCTACCTGTTCCACCTGTCGACGGACTATCTCGAAGATAGCGCCAAGGGACGCCGCCTGCGCATCCAGCAGTCCAAGCAGCTGATCAGCTGGCTGCTGCGCGGCGCGGCCGAACAGCAGCGGGCGCAGGATCAGCCCGCGCCCGTACCTGCGCGCAAGCGCAAGCCAACGGAGCGCCGGCCGCACTGAGCGCCTGCCCTGCCGGGTTTCCTCGGTACTTTCCCTGAGCCAGCCGCGCAACGGCGGGAAAGCTGGATGAAGGCTTGCCATGCCTACGATGCAAGGGCTGCTCTCATGGCCGGGACACGCGTCCCGCCCGCG
>NZ_JBXASU010000078.1:0-34695 GCF_058809705.1 Cupriavidus sp. MPR-AND1C
CTTCCCCTCCCTCCCCGAATGGCTAACCCATCTCGAATCCGCCCACCCGGTCGGCATCGACATGGGCCTGGCGCGCATCACCCGCGTCAAGGAGGCCCTGGGGCTGCGCATCGATGCAGTGGTGTTCACCGTCGGCGGCACCAACGGCAAGGGCTCCACCTGCGCCATGCTGGAGCGCATCCTGCTTGAGGCGGGCTACAAGGTGGGTTGCCATACGTCGCCGCACCTGATGGCGTTCAACGAGCGTGCGCGCATCAATGGCGAGTTCGCCACCGACGCGCAGCTGTTGCCGCATTTCGAGGCGGTGGAGCGGGCGCGTACGAGCTTTGCGGATCCGGTGAGCCTGACGTATTTCGAGTTCACCACGCTGGCCATCATCCATGCGTTCGCCGCGGCGGGTTTGGATGCCATGATCCTGGAGGTTGGGCTGGGCGGCCGGCTGGATGCGGTGAATGTGATCGATACCGATTGCGCCATCGTGACCAGCGTGGACATCGACCACACAAGTTACCTGGGCGATACGCGCGAGAAGATCGGCTACGAGAAGGCGGGGATCTTCCGTCCGGGCGTGCCGGCCATCGTGGCGGATCCGGTGCCGCCGCAGTCGGTGATCGATCATGCCGAGGCGATCGGTGCGGATCTCTGGCTGGTGGGCCGGGACTTCCATCAGCAGGCTTCCAAGGGCCAGGAGCGCCAGCAGTGGGACTGGAGCAGCCGCGAGCGCAAGCTCAACGGGCTGGGCTATCCCGCGCTGCGTGGCGCCAACCAGTTGCTCAATGCTTCGGCTGCACTGGCTGCGCTGCAGGCGATGCGCTCGCGGCTGCCGGTGAGTGCGCAGGAAGTGCGCAACGGGCTCGCCTTCGTGGAGTTGCCGGGACGCTTCCAAGTGATGCCGGGGCGCCCGGCGGTGATCCTGGATGTGGCGCATAACCCGCATGCGGCTGCCACGCTTGGCCAGAACCTCGACAACATGGGCTTCTTCCGCTACACCTACGCGGTGTTCGGCGCGATGGAGGACAAGGACATCGCCGGCGTGCTGCGCCATCTGGCCGACAAGGTCGACCACTGGTGCCTGGCCGACCTGCCGACGCCGCGCGCGGCCAGCGCGGCGGACTTGCTGGAGAAGCTGGAAGAGGGCGGTTTCCATCCGGGGCCAGATGCCACTGCGGCCTGCTTTGCCAGTCCGGAGGCGGCTTACCGGGATGCCCTCGGCAGAGCGACCGAGGATGATAGAATTCTGGTCTTCGGATCGTTCTACACCGTGGCGGGCGTGATGGCATATCGCGCTACCCGGGCAAATTGAGTCGCGCGGCCGCCGGGTAGTTTTCCGGGGCTAACACCGGGGCAAATCGCCGCGCAATCTGAGCGACAATTTCAACGGCCGGTTTTACGGCCGTCGCACCGAACCAATCTATGGGCCTGCTTTCGCTGTTTTCTTCCCGCAAGGGCAACGCCCCGGCACCGGAGCGTGGGCGCCGCTCGCGTTCGGATCCGGGTGCAGGCATCGCTTCGTCGCGGCGCCTGGCCGAGGAGTATGCGGACGACACGCTCGACCCGGAGTTTCCGCAAAAGCAGCGGGCGCGCCGGCGCCTGATCGGCGCGGTGGTGCTGATGGCGGCTGCCGTCATCGTGCTGCCGATCGTCTTCGAGACCCAGCCAAGGCCGGTCGTCGACAATATTGCGGTCAAGATCGATGGTGGCCCGGGGGGCGCCGCGGGCAAGGTGAAGCCTGATGCGCGCAAGGCGGATCCGTTACCGCCCGCTCCGCAATCCAAGCTCGATAGCCAGGCGCTCGATGCCGGTGAGGAGCTGGTTGCCGATTCGGCAGCGGCCAAGCCGGCCGCTGCTGCCACCGTCGCAGCGACTGCGGCGGCGCCTGCCGAGAAAATCGCCGACAAGCCGGCCACCCCCGCGGCCAAGCCGGGCAGCGGCAAGTTCCTGGTGCTGATCGGCGCCTTTTCCTCGGAGGAGAAGGCCAAGCTCTGGCTGAGCAAGCTCAAGGCAGGCAAGGTGCCCGCCTATATCGAGAAGAAGGTGTTGGCCGACGGCGAGCGTGTGCTGCTGCGCGCCGGCCCTTTTTCGGATCGCGATGCGGCTGACGCCGCCGAGAAGCGGGTGCGCGCCGCGGGCCTGACCGCCAAGGTGATCGAACAGTAAAGCCCGGCGCGGGCTGGTTATCCCATGAGCCCCATGAGCCCCACTATCCTCATTACCCAGCCGCCGCACCGGGACACCGTATTACGCATGCAGCCGACTTTTTTCGATTACAGCGTTGTTTTCATCCTTGTCACCTCGGGCCTGATCGGCGTGCTGCGCGGGCTGGTGCGGGAAGTGTTGTCGCTGATCGGCTGGGTGGTGGCGTTCCTGGTGGCCTACCACTTCGCGGGCACTGCGGCTGGCTGGATCCCCGAATCGGTGCCCGGCGGGCAGCTGGCGCGCAGCGCACTGGGCTTCGCGGTGGTCTTCATCGGCACCGTGATCGCCGCGGCACTGGCCGGCACGGTGCTGGGCCAGTTGCTGGAGAGCACCGGGCTCAAGCCTGCCGACCGTGGCCTCGGGCTGGTGTTCGGGCTGCTGCGCGGCGCGTTGGTCGTGATGTTCGTGGTGACCGTGGCCGGGTTCACCAAGCTGCCTGAGGAAGCATTCTGGCGCGATGCGCTGTCCCGGCCCTACGTGATGCAGGCGATGGCGTCGCTGCGGCCCTGGCTGCCTCCCGAAGTCGCCAAATACGTCAAGACATGACATGAGGCCGGGCAGACCCGCCCGGCTGGTAGTACGCGGGCTCCTCCCTACAGGGCGGGGCCGCCCCCTGATTCAAACGCCTTTCCTGGGAGCTTGGCATGTGCGGTATCGTCGGTGTGGTTTCATCCACGCCCGTTAACCAATTGATTTACGACAGCCTGCTGCTGTTGCAACACCGCGGACAGGATGCAGCCGGCATCGCTACCGCAAACGGCAGCACCTTCCACATGCACAAGGCCAACGGCCTGGTGCGCGACGTGTTTCGCACGCGCAATATGCGCGGCCTGCCGGGTGCCGCCGGCATCGGCCAGGTGCGTTACCCCACCGCCGGTTCGGCCTCGAGCGAGGAAGAAGCCCAACCGTTCTACGTCAATGCGCCCTACGGCGTGATCCTGGCCCACAACGGCAACCTGACCAACTGGAAACAGTTGCACGAGGAGCTGTTCAGCCGCGACCGCCGCCACATCAACACGCACTCCGATACCGAAGTGCTGCTCAACGTGCTGGCGGACGAGCTGCAGCGCGCCAGCAGCGGCCTGGCGCTGGATCCGCCCACGATCTTCAAGGCCGTGGCCGGCATGCACCGCCGCGTGCGTGGCTCGTACGCCATCGCCGCGCAGATCGCTGGCTATGGCATGCTGGCCGTGCGCGATCCGTTCGGCATCCGTCCGTTGTGCCTGGGCAGCGTGGAAACGCCGACCGGCAAGGAGTGGATGGTGGCGTCGGAGTCGGTGGCGCTCGAAGGCATCGGCTACAAGCTCGAGCGCGACGTGGCGCCCGGCGAGGCGATCTTCATCGACCTCGACGGCAAGCTCTACACCCAGCAGTGCGCGGATAATCCCGTGCTTACGCCGTGCATCTTCGAGTACGTCTACCTGGCCCGCCCGGATTCGTGCATCGATGGCGTGCCCGTCTACGACGCGCGCCTGCGCATGGGCGATTACCTGGCCGAGAAGATCCGCCGCGAAGTCTCCGCGGGTGACATCGACGTGGTGATGCCGATTCCCGACTCCAGCCGTCCGGCCGCGATGCAGGTGGCCAACAAGCTGGGCGTGAACTATCGCGAGGGCTTCTTCAAGAACCGCTATATCGGCCGCACCTTCATCATGCCCGGCCAGGCGGTGCGCAAGAAGTCGGTGCGCCAGAAGCTCAACGCCATGGGCGTGGAGTTCAAGGGCAAGAATGTGCTGATCGTGGACGATTCCATCGTGCGCGGCACCACGTCTTTCGAGATCGTGCAGATGGCGCGCGAAGCCGGCGCCAAGAAGGTGATCTTTGCCTCGGCCGCGCCGCCGGTGAAGTTCCCCAACGTGTACGGCATTGATATGCCCACCCGCAGCGAACTGGTCGCCTACGGCCGCACGGATGAAGAAATCGCCCGCATCATCGGCGCCGACAAGCTGGTCTACCAGGACGTCGAAGCCATGAAGCAGGCCGTGCGCGACATCAACCCCAAGCTGAACGACTTCGATGCCTCGTGCTTCGATGGCCGTTACGTCACAGGGGATATCGACGAAGCCTACCTGGAGCGCCTGGAAACCGCGCGCAGCCAGGCCGATCGCGATGGCACCGGTGGCCTTGGCGATAGCGAGCGCTCGCAACTGCACTTGCAACGCTCCGGCGGCAACGAGTAAGACGGCGCACGCCCGCAATCGCCGTGATGACCGGCGTGGAGTTGACGAGAAGCGAGGCCCGGCCGTAACATTGCCGGGCGTCGATTTGATTGTCAGCTTGCGGACGCGGGTACTGCCGGAGCGATGGGTTGATCGTTGTTGTTGATCATTGCTCGCGGAACAGGAAATTGCCCGTCACAGGGAAATGCCCGAAACAGCTAAAGCGGAACGCCGGCTTCCCGGTTGTGCGCACCACAGGCACATTGGCAAGCCGGATTCCCGCCGCGGCGCGGGGCTTATCCCAACGAACACAAGCAGCCCGTCGATTCGGCCCCCGGCCAAGGATCGCACGGGCTTTTTCATTGCTGCCGCCGGCGCGCAACCGGGGCAGCCAGGCTACCACCACTTACACGGATAACCGCGCGGGTACCACCGCCTCCCCATCATGAACGAACCGCTTCCCCTCGACTCCCTCGGCATCGATACGCTTGGCGTGCGCGCCGGCACCATGCGCAGCGAGTTCATGGAGCACTCGGAGGCGATGTACCTGACCTCCAGCTTCTGCTTCAACAGCGCTGCCGAGGCCGCGGAGCGCTTCGCCAATTCGGAGTCGGGCTTCACCTACTCGCGCTTCACCAACCCCACGGTAGCGATGTTCCAGAGCCGCCTGGCGGCGCTGGAAGGCGCCGAGGCGTGCATGGCAACCGCATCCGGGATGAGCGCGATCATGTCGATCGTGATGTCTGCGATGCAAGCGGGCGATCACCTGGTCAGCTCGCGCGCCATCTTCGGCTCCACGATGACGCTGTTCTCCAACATCTTCGCCAAATTCGGCGTGGAAACCACCTTTGTGGATGGCACCGACCTGGCGGCCTGGCGCGCGGCAGTCAAGCCGAACACCAAGCTGTTCTTCCTGGAAACGCCGTCCAATCCGCTCACCGAAGTGGCCGACATCGCCGCGGTGGCGGACATTGCCCACAACGCTGGCGCGCTGCTGGTGGTCGATAACTGCTTCTGTTCGCCGGCGTTGCAGCAGCCGATGAAATTCGGCGCCGATATCGTGGTCCACTCGGCCACCAAGCATATCGACGGGCAGGGCCGCGTGCTGGGCGGCGCGGTGCTGGGCTCGCACGATTTCATCATGGGCAAGGTGTTCCCCTTCGTGCGCACGGCCGGGCCGACGCTGTCGGCATTCAACGCCTGGGTGCTGCTCAAGGGCATGGAAACGCTGGCGATCCGCATGGAGCGCCACAGCCAGAGCGCGCTGGCACTGGCCGAGTTCCTGGAGTCGCATCCGGCGGTTGCGCGCGTCTATCACCCGGCGCTGAAGTCCCACCCGCAGTACGAGGTGGCCCAGCGCCAGCAAAGCGGCGGCGGCGCCATCGTGTCGTTCGAACTCAAGGGGGATACCCCGGAGCAGCAGCGGGCCAATGCCTGGCGCGTGATCGACAACACGCGCGTGTGCTCGATCACCGGCAACCTGGGCGATACGCGCACCACCGTGACCCATCCCTACACGACCACGCATGGACGCGTCAGCCCGCAGGCCAAGGCGGCTGCGGGCATCAGCGAAGGGCTGATCCGCCTGGCTGTCGGCCTCGAATCGGTAGCGGACCTGAAGGCGGACTTGCTGCGCGGCCTGCAGGGCTAAAGCATCAGGGCGCCAAGGCGCCCGAGCGCTCAGTGCGCCGGCGCGGCGTCGTCGCTGCTGCCGGCCACGGCCTTGACCCCGGCCTTGGTCACGTCGTAGGTCGTCTCGACCACGGTCGATCCCACGCTCACTGCCGCGGAGCCAACCGTGGCCACGGTAGAGACAGCGGCACTGCCCACCGCCACAGTGGCGCCAACCACGCTGCAAGCGGCCATTGCGCCGCACAGGCTCAAAGCGGCCAACGTTGCAGCAGCGCGCATGACGCGGCTCTCCTGCGGCTCTTTCTTCGCTGGCGCGACGCGTACGTACATTGGAAATGGCATGGACACTGCTCGCGCTTGCGGGACGGTGGAGGTGATGTGGGCGGCCGGCCTCAGGTCTCCAGGTACACCGGACACCTTGCGCCGTGCCCGGCATCATACTCTCCCCAGGGCCGCTCACTACCGCTATTCGCCCGCCAGCGCCACCACCGGATCCAGCCGCGCCGCGGTGCGTGCCGGCATGTAGCCGAACACCAGCCCGGTCGCCACCGCGCAGCCGAAAGCGCCCGCCATGGCCGACACGGAAAATACCGTCGGCACGCCCGCCGCGATCAGCGCCGCTCCCACCAGCAGGCCGGCGGCGAGGCCAACCGCGCCGCCCATCACGGTGACCATGGTGGCCTCCGTCAGGAATTGCCGCAGGATGTCGCGCTGGCGCGCGCCGGCGGCCATGCGGATGCCGATCTCGCGGGTGCGCTCGCGTACGGTCATCAGCATCACGTTCATCACGCCGATGCCGCCCACCAGCAGCGATACCGCCGCGATCAGCCCCAGCATCATCGACATGCTGCGGCGTGTGGCTACCTCGGCCTGCAGGCGTGCGGCGGCATTGCCGATGGAAAAGTCCTCGCGCCCGCCGTGCCGGGCCAGCAGCAGTGCATGCATGGCCGCTTCGGCGGCATGCACCTGCGCCGACGAGGCGGCCTGCACCACGACATAGTCGGGCTGCGTCTGCGCCTGGTAGACGCGGGCGCGGCCTGCCTGGTAGGGGATGAAGACCATGTTGTCGTAGTCCTGCGCGCCAGAGTCGGCGCCGCGCTCGGCCATCACGCCGATGACCTCGAACGGCGAATTGCCGATCAGCAACTGCTGGCCGAGCGGGTTTGCCATGCCGGCGAAGAAGTGCTCGCGCGCCTTGTGGCCCAGCACCACCAGCGGCGCGAGGTTGCGGTCCTCGGCCGCAGTGTAGTAGCGGCCTTGCGCCACCTGCCAGTGATGCACTGCCGGCATTTCCTCGCTGGCGGCGAACACGTAGAGCTGGCGCTCAGCGTTGCCGCGGCGCACGGTGATGGGGTCGCCGATCACCGGCATCACGCTATGGATCGAGGGCAGCACGGCAATGGCCTCCAGGTCCTCCGGCGTCAGCTGGCCGGCGGGCCCGCCGGTGGGAGGAGGGCGGCTGCCCAGGTACATGATGGTGGTGCCCAGCGTGCCCATCTGCGCCATCACGCGCTGGCGCGCGCCTTCGCCTACGGCCAGCATCACGATCACCGACGCCACGCCAATGATGATGCCAAGCAGGGTCAGCCCGGTGCGCACGCGGTTCAGCCGCATGCCACGCCAGGCGGTGCGCGCGGCCTCGCGGATGTCGGTCAGCAGCGTGGCCCCGCCATCGGCGTGTGTCCTGCCTGGTATCTGCAATGCGGGCAATGCGGGCAACATGGGCAATGCCGGCAGGACGGCCGTGTCGCTACGCGCAGTCACTTGGGCGGCTTCTCCCGCGTTGTCGGCGACGATGCAGCCATCGCGGATCTCGATCACGCGCCTGGCCTGCGCCGCCACGCCGCGGTCGTGGGTAATGAGGATCACCGTGTGTCCGGCAGCGGCCAGCTCACGCAGCAGCGCCATGACCTGCGCGCCGCTGTTGCTGTCGAGCGCACCGGTAGGCTCGTCGGCCAGGATGATGCGTCCGCCGTTCATCAGCGCGCGTGCGATCGACACGCGCTGCTGCTGGCCGCCGGACAACTGGCTGGGGCGATGGTGAAGCTTGTCCTCCATGCCCAGGCGCGTGAGCAGCGCGGCCGCGCGCGCGGCGCGCCCAGCCTCGGGCAGTCCGGCGTAGACGGCCGGCACCTGCACGTTCTCGCTGGCGGAGTCGGTGGCGACCAGATGGTATCCCTGGAACACGAAGCCGAATGCCTCGCGCCGCAGCCAGGCGAGCGCATCGGCATCCAGGCTGGCCACATCGTGCCCGTTGAAGTGATAGGTGCCCGCGCTGGGCCGGTCCAGGCAGCCCAGCAGATGCATCAGCGTGGACTTGCCCGAGCCGGAAGCACCGACGATGGCGACAAACTCGCCGGCATGGATGTCCAGGTCGATGCCGTGCAGCACCTCAACTGCGGGCGGCTGGTTGCCGTGCGCGGCGCTGCCTCTGCCGGCGCCGCCGTAGCGCTTGCGTACGCCGCGCAGCGAAATCAGCGGCGGCCCGTTCGCGCTGTTCGTGCCGGTTATGCTGCTGTCGATGTCGGCGGTGCTCACCATTTCAGCCACCGCACACCGTCGCGATCGCGCTCGCCGGTGACCAGCCGGTCGCCGTCACGCAGGCCCTCGCGCACCTCGGCCAGATGGCGGCTGCGCACCCCGACGCGCACGCGGCGCGCCTGCGGCGTGCCGTTCGCATCGAGCACGCGCGCCGCAAAGATGCCGGGCGCGTCCTCGCTGGCCGTCAGCGCCGCCAGCGGCACGGAGACGACGTTGCGCGCGTGCGCGGCGACGAAGGACACCTGTGCCGTCATCTGCGGCATCAGCGCGCCGTCCGCGTTGTCGACATCAAACAGCACGGTGTAGACCACCGCCTTGGTGGCCGCGGCGGCGGCATTGCCTTCGCCGCTGGCTGCCGCGTTGGCCCCCTTGGGCGGGGCCGGCAGCACCTGGCGCACGGCGCCGGTCCAGCGGCGTGGCGACCCTTGGTCGTTGCTGCCCAGCGTGGTGAAGTACACCGGCATGCCGGGCCGCACGCGCGCGATATCGGCCTCGGACACCTCGGTCCATACCGTCATGCCGGATAGGTCGGCAATGCGCAGCACGTTAGGGGTTTGATAGGTGGCGTTGAGGGTCTGGCCCTCGCGCGCCTCGACGGACACCACCGTGCCGCCCATCGGCGCGTAGACGCGCGTATAGCCCAGGCGCGCTTGCTCGGCACGCTGCGAGGCCTGGGTCTCGGCAATCTGCGCACGCAGCCGGTCGAGCTTGGCCGCGGCGGAGTCGAAGGCAGCTTCGGCAACCTGCAGGTCTTCGTCGCGGGTGGCGCCGTCGGCAGCCATGGCCTTCTGACGCGCCAGTTGCCGGCCCGCCAGCCGGTGCTGCGCCAACTGGTCGGCCAGCTGCGCGCGCAGTCCCGCGAGCGCGGCACGGCCGCCATCCACCGTGGCGCGCTGCACGCTCGGGTCGATCTCCAGCAGCAGGCTGCCCTTGTCGACCACCGCGCCGGGCTGCGCGTGCAGGCGCAGGATCTGCCCGGAGACCTGGGCGCCCACGTCCACATAGCGGCGCGGCTGCAGTGTGCCGATGGCATTGACGATGGCCTCGACGTCGCCGCGCGCCACCGGCACGGTGACGTAGTCGACGGCCGGGCGCTGCGCCATCCACAGCGCGCTGGCGGCGCCGGCGACCAGCAGCACGAGCGCGCCGCGCCGAAGCGCGCGCGGGGAGGGGCGCAAGCGGTGGGTGCGGTTCACGGTGCTGTCTCCAGGCAGTTGTTGGTGGCGTGCGGCACGTCCAGGCGAGCGAGGGCGGCGCAGCGCCAGTCATGGCGCCTGCCGTGGTGGTCGCGGTAATGGAGGGAATGGAGGTCTAGCGATGTGTTGCCTGCCGGCATAAGCTGCTCACCTGCGCGATGGAATGACGATCTAAACGATAATCGTTCGCATTGTAGCAGGGTGCACGATCAGCAACACAAGCCGTAGGGCAACATAAACAGAACGGAAGGCGCGGGTGGCTTGTCAGCCCGTCCCGCGGCAGGATGCATGTCCGGCACGGGCGCTTGCGGTAGTCCTTCCCTTTGCCGCAACCTCAGCGCAGCAGCCGCCGGCGCAGCAGCATCAGCGCCACCACCAGCGCCACGGCAGCGTAGGCGCCGAGCACGATCAGGTGCAGCACCAGGTTCTCGACCGGGCGCCCCAGCATGATGGGGCGGATCAACGCCACCGCATGCGCTAGCGGCAGCACCTGGGTGGCGGCCTGCGCGCCCGCGGGCAATTGCTCCAGCGGGAAGAAAACGCCAGAGAGCAGCAGCATCGGCGTCATCACCAGCGTCTGGTAGAACATGAAAAAGTCGTAGCTGGGCGCCAGCGCCGTGACGATCATGGCCAGGCTGGCAAACGCGATGCCCGCCAGCACGATCACGGGCAGCGCCAGCAACGCGCCCGGCAACTGCGCATAACCCAGCGCGCCGGCCACCAGCATGATGGCCATGCCAGACAGCACCGCCTTGCTAGCGGCCCACATGATCTCGCCCAGCACCACGTCGCCGAGTGTCAGCGGCGCATGCATGATGGCCTCCCAGGTGCGCTGCACATGCATGCGCGAGAAGGCGGAATACATCGACTCGAAGCTCGCCGACATCATCACGCTGGACGCCGTGGTGCCGGCTGCGAGAAAGGCGATGTAGGACACGCCGTTGACCTGTCCCACCAGCAGGCCGAGTCCGAGGCCAAGCCCGAACAGGTAAATCATCGGGTCGGCCAGGTTGCCGATCATCGAGGGAATCGCCAGCTTCTTCCACACCATGAAGTTGCGGTACCAGACCATGGTCCAGTTGCGCATGTTCATCGGCAGCAGCGGCTGCGGGTAATGCTGCCGCGGCGCGGCGCCCGGGTGCGCCGCGGTGGCGGCGGCCGGCGCGACGGTGGGGCGGGGGTCTTGTTCGCTCATGTTCATTCCGTAGTCGGTCTGGCCTCAGTCCCGCATCTCGCGGCCGGTCAGCTTGAGGAAGACGTCTTCCAGGTTGGCAGGGCGGTGCAGGTAACGCACGCCGCTGCGGCCGTGCAGCGCCGCCAGCAACGGCGCGGGCTCCTTGACGTAGCAAAACAGCGTCTCGCCGCTCATCTCGGTGCGCGTCGCAAGCGGGTGCAGCTCGCCGCGCAGGGGCTCCAGGTTGTCGCCATACACTTCCACCACGTCGCAGCCGATCTGGCTGTCGATCAGTTCATGTGGCTTGCCTTCGGCGATCTTGCGGCCGCTGTCGATCACGCACAGGTAGTTGCACAGGCGCTCGGCTTCTTCCATGAAGTGCGTGGTCAGCAGGATGGTCTTGCCGTTGGCCAGCAGCGACTTCAGGCGCTCCCAGATCAGGTGGCGCGCCTGCGGGTCCAGCCCGGTGGTGGGCTCGTCCATCACCAGCAGGTCGGGGTCGTTGATCAAGGCGCGTGCCACCGTCAGGCGCCGGCGCATGCCGCCCGACAGGTCTCTGACCTGTGCCTTGGCACGGCTCTCCAGCCGCGCGAATTCCAGCAGCGCCGGCACGCGCGCCTCGATCACGGCGCGCTCCAGGCCGAAGTAACGGCCAAAGATGCGCAGATTCTCCACCACGGTGAAATCGGGATCGAGGTTATCGAACTGCGGCACCACGCCCACCCGCATGCGGGCCTGCGGCGCACGTTGTGGAATCGGCTCGCCGCACAGCGTGAGCGTGCCGGACGCCGGCGTGGTCAGTCCCAGCAGCAAACGCAGCGTGGTGGTCTTGCCGGCACCGTTGGGGCCCAGCAGGCCGAAGCACTGGCCGCGTTGCACGCTCAGGCTGAGATCGTCGACCACGACGGTGTCGCCGTATTGCTTGCTTACATTGCGTAGTTCAAGAATGGCAGTCAAGGCAGGGACGGGAGTTGGGCGCGCCGCGGGCGCAATATCCATCATTATGCAGGCAGCTGCGCGGATGCTCTGTGGCGCGCTGCAGCAAGAATTCGCGGATGCGGTTATCTTGCTGGTTCGCGTCGGGGCGCGCATGCCGGCAAACGTTGCTGCGTGCATGGGACACAAAAAAAGCAGATCAGAGCGGATCATGGAGACAAAGCAGATGAGTGCGCAAGACACGTTGGCACAGTGGCAGGAAGCGGAACGACTGGCGCGCGCCAGGCTGGGAGGCCCGGGCGTGGCGACGCTCGCGCAGTTGAGCGAACGTGCCGGGCTGCAGTTCTTCGAGGACATGCTGGCCGGCAAGCTGCCCGGTGCGCCGATTGCGCAACTGATGGACTTCTTCCCGGTGGAGTTCGACGCGGGACGCTTCGTCTTCCAGGGCACACCCGGCCCGCAGCACTACAACCCGATCGGCAGCGTGCACGGGGGCTATGCTGCGACCTTGCTCGATTCCTGCGTGGGTTGCGCTGTCCACACCATGCTGTCGCCCGGCAAGGGCTACACCACCCTGGAGCTGAAGGTGAACTACGTGCGCCCGCTGACCGCCAAGACCGGCCCGATTCGCGCGGAGGGCAAGGTCATCAGCCTGACCACGCAGATCGGGATTGCCGAGGGCCGCATCGTCGACACGCAGGGCAAGCTCTACGCTTACGCCACTACCACCTGTCTGGTTTTTCCGATGCCGGCTGGTTGATACGTGGCAGGGCCGGCGCCCCTGTCACCGGCAAGCCGCGTTGCTTATACTGATGCGCCACCCGCAGGGTGCCCAATCAATGAAACCTGGAGTCGCAATGTCATTCGAACACTGGCTGGCTTTTGTGTTGACAAGTATCGTCGTCCTGATCATTCCCGGCCCGACCATCCTGCTGGTGATCGGCGATGCGCTTGCTCATCGTGGCCGCTCCGCCTATGCCACCGTGGCTGGCGTTGCCGCGGGCGACCTGACCGCGTTCACGCTGTCGATGGCCGGCCTCGGCGCGGTGCTGGCCACCTCGGCGGCCTTGTTCACGGCGTTGAAGTGGGCCGGTGCGGCTTACCTCGTCTACCTGGGCATCCAGGCCTTGCGCGGCGCCTCGCGTGCCGGCGCCATGGCGGTCACGGCACAGTCGGGGAGCAGCCGCCAGCGCTTTGCCAAGGCATGGCTGGTCACCGCGCTCAATCCCAAGAGCATCGTGTTCTTCGTGGCCTTCGTGCCGCAGTTCCTTGACGCGCGCCTGGCCTTCTGGCCGCAGGCCGTGGTGCTGATTCCCACCTTCGTGGTCATGGCGAGCGCCAACGCCGCTGTCTACGCGCTGCTGGCGCGCGCGCTGGCCAAGCGCCTTACCACACAGCGTGCCCAGGCCAATGTACAGCGCGCGGGCGGCATCACGTTGATTGGCGCGGGCGCGCTGATTGCGGTGCGCAGCTGACGCAGGGGGAGTTGCTGGCCAATCGGGCCGCCACGCATCGTGCGGCCTGTTATCTTGCCAGTCGCAGCGGCAAGTGCCGTAGCTTTAACGCGAGACAATGCGGCAGCAGCGCATACGCGCGTCTGGAGCCATTAAATGACGAAGAGAGGAGTAAAAGTGCTGGCTGTGTCGCACACAAAGGGCGAACGCAAGCATAGCGCCGGCCGCGCTCGGTCCGATTGGAGCGATGGGCAGGGCGGTATCAGGGCCGGTCGGCGGTTGTCAGGCCACGAAGGGCCGGACATCCGACGGCGCCGCTAAAACAAGAAAATCCGCCAGGCAATGACTGGCGGATTTATACGGCCTGCGGCAGAAACGCGTCGAAGCGCGCTCGCCGCTTGCTGTGCCGAATCAGTACATCTTCTTCGGCAACATCTGCATGCGCAGGCGTTTGCGAAGGCGCGATTCCGCGGCTTTCTTCTTGCGCTTGCGCTCGGTCGTGGGCTTCTCGTAAGCGGTACGGCTCTTGAGTTCAACGATCAGGCCGGTCTGGAGGATGGCCCGACGGAAACGCCGCATTGCAACTTCAACGGGCTCACCTGGTTTCAAGACGATCTTAGTCAATTCTGTCCTTTAGCATTGCCGCAAAGCGGCGGGTTCAAACGGGGGAAACATTGGCCGCTTCAGGACCCTTCTTGCCCTGTTGCGACTGGTATTGCACTCGCTGGTTATCTTGCAGCGGAGCACCCCCGCGAACCTGAGAGATGTGGACGAACAAGTCCTTGCCACCAGCGTCCGGGGTGATGAAGCCAAAACCCTTCTGGGCGTTGAAGAACTTGACGGTACCAGTTTCCATGGAAAAATCCTTTTTTGAGCGCAAAGAATGCGCCCACTTGCTTTTACACGTTTACGTAAACGCTGTCAAGAAAGCGCGCCGGAAAAGCTATGCAAATCCGTCAAGGTGGCGTATAGTACGCCCCTCTGACGCGGGGTGGAGCAGTTGGCAGCTCGTCGGGCTCATAACCCGAAGGTCGCAGGTTCAAGTCCTGCCTCCGCAACCAGACCGTATTCTACTAAAAAGCCTGCCCGGAGTCCCGGCAGGCTTTTTGTTTTGTTGCGCGGGCAGCTTCCGTCACTACCGCGCCATCACTGCGCCGCCAGACCGGAAAACGCCATCGCCAGCCAGCCGGCGCAGGCGCAGGCGGCCATCCACGCAAGCAGCACGGTAACGATCGTCGACCATTTCATGGGGGGCGGCTCCTCAACTCGCCGGCTTGCCGGGCATGGCGGGCTCGTCCATGCTTGGCAAGCTGATCACGAAGCGCGCGCCGCCTTCGCTGCTGCTGTCCAGCCTGACTTGGCCGCCATGCAGCAGCGCGATGCGCCGCACAATGGCCAGCCCCAGGCCGAACCCCCCGGTATGACGGTTGCGGCTGGAATCGGGCCTGTGGAAGGGCTCGAAAATGCGGGCGCGCTCCTCTGGCGCAATGCCGGGGCCATCGTCCTCCACCGTCAGGGTCAAGGTGCCTGCCGCGTCGGTCTCGGCGTGCAGGTGGATGGCGCTGCGCGCGTAGCGGGTGGCGTTGCGGCAGAGGTTGAGCAGCGCCCGCGCCGCCAGGCGTGGATCGCAGACGTGGTGGGGCGCAGGGCCGCTGGCGTAGGCCGAGAGCGTGAGCTTGTTATCCGCCACCTCATCGGCCACGCTGGCCGCGACACTGTCGATCAGCTCACTCACTGATACGCGCATCAGCATCATCGGCGCCGCGCCTTGCTCGAGCTGGCCTAGCGTCAGCAGCTCGGTGACCAGCTCGTCGAGCTCGCGCACGTCGCGGCGCAAGTCCTCCAGCCGCAATACCTGGCGCGCCTGTTCCGCTTCGCCAGTGCCGGCCGACTGCAGCAGCGCGATGCCGAACTCCAGCCGTGCGATCGGCGTCTTCAGCTCGTGCGAGATGCCGTGCATCATTTCGCGCTGGTGCACGATCGAGGCTTCAATCTGTTCGGCCATCTCATTGAATTGCCTGGCGAGTGCGGAGATGTTGGAGCGCCGGGGCAGGTTGGCCCGGGTCGACAGCTTGCCGTTGCCGAAATCCCTTGCCGCCTGCTGCAGCTTGTCCAGGTCGCGCCAGTGGTACCACACCCAGGCGATGATCGACAGCAAGGTGGCAAGGGCGATCAAGCCGTAGGCCAGCACCGAGATGTTGGTGTGGTCGTCTTCCACGCTGTACGCGTGCAGGATCTGGCCATCGCGCAGCGGCAGGTAGTAGTGCTTGGCGTCCTGGCTTAGCACCAGTTTGCCGGTGGCAAGGTCGCTGCGCTGCTGTGCATCGAGATGCGTCAGGCTGGCGGCGTCGACCAGGTCAAACGTCTCGCGCGAGTGTTCTTGCAGGATGGAAAGCGCGGCTTCGCGCTCGGGACCCTGTTGCGGCCCGAGGAATTGGGAGAGCGTAAAGGCATAACCCTTGCGGCTTTCGCGTTCGGTCTCGGTGAAATGTTCATGGAACAGCGGGATAAACGTGTTGTCGATGACAGTCACCGCGCCGGCCGCTGCCAGGATCACCAGCAGATAGAGCTTGAGTAGCGAGCGGACCATTCATTCCTCCCATGCCGACGGGCTGAACAGGTAGCCGCGGCCCCAGATGGTCTTGATCTTGTGCGGCTCGGGCGAGGCATCCTCGAAGCGGCGGCGCAGCCGCGAGATGCCGGAGTCGACGGTGCGGTCGATGCCATCGAACTCGATGCCGCGCAATGCCTTGAGGATGTCGTCGCGGCTCAGCACGGTGCCGGCGGCGCGCGCCAGGATCAGCAGCAGGTTGAACTCGGTGGTCTTCAGGTCCACCTCTTGCCCGCGCCATGTCACCTGCCGGTTCGGCGGCGAGATCACCAGTGCGCCGAATACCAGCTCATGGCCCCGCTGCGCGGGCGTGGCGGTCTCGGCAACCCGCTCTGCGGCGGCACGCCGTAGCAGGGCGCGGGCGCGCGCCACCAGCAGCCTTGGCTCGATGGGCTTGACCACATAGTCGTCGGCGCCGATCTCCAGCCCTGCCACCTGGTCATACGTATCGACGCGCGCAGTCAGGATCAGCACGGGCACGCGCGAGAAAGCGCGAATGCCGCGGCACACCTCCATGCCATCCATATGCGGCAGCATCAGGTCGAGGATGACCAGCGCCGGACGCAGGGCCTGGACGGCGGCCACCGCGATATCGCCGCGCCGCACCACCTCCACCACGAATTCGTAGTTGCCCAGATACTCGCTGACAAGCTGTGCGAGGCGATCATCGTCCTCGACCAGTAACACCTTGTACTTGGCCATGGTATCGCTCATGACAGGGCTCCCCGGGGCAGAAAAATGCCGATTCTATCCGGCGAACGACTTGTATTGGGTGCCGGAGACGCTTCAAGACAAATTTGCACAATTGAACAAGATTTCGCGCGATTTCAGGACAGACAGCCCGGCGCGCCATCCTTAATCTGCGTGCTTCGACATCAAGGCGGAGCATCCGTGCAAGAGCAAACAAGAGATCAGGGGGGCGCGGCAAGGTTGCCGGCAGCGTGCAAAGGCGGGCTTCTCGTGGCCGCGCTGGCGAGCCTGTGCCCGGCAGCGCATGCGCAAAGCACCTATTCCGTCGGCCTGGCCGCCGGCGCCGCACCGCGCTATGCGGGAAGCCGCGACTACCGGGCTGTCGGCGCGCCTGTGCTACGCGCCGACTTCGGCAACGGCGCCTTCATCGATATGCTGCAAGGCGCTGGCTATACCTACAAGTTCGGCAATGGCATGTTTGCCACCGCCTCGCTCGGCTACGCGCTGGGCCGTACCGACAAGAATCGCGTGGACCTGCCTGGCTCCAATCACCTGAAGGGCATGGGTGATATCCGGGGCTCGCTGATGGGCGCGTTTCAGCTCGGCGCGCGCGTGTACGGCGACGCCACATTGAGCGTGACGCTGGACGCGCCGCTGACGCATCGCGAACGCGGGCTGAGCGGACACATTGACCTGGTCGTGCCGGTGATCCAGTCGGGCGCGCACATCGTGACGCTCGGTCAGAGCGTGCACTACGGCTCGGGCCGCTACATGCAGACCCTGTTCGGCGTGACCGACGCGCAGGCCGCCAACAGTGCCTTCAGCGCGTATGCACCCAAGGCCGGCTTTGATGCCGCGACGCTGTCGCTCGCATGGAACTACACCCTCTCCAAGGAATGGTCGGTGCGCACCCTGGTTGCTACGACACGCCTGCTGGGAGATGCAGCGAAAAGCCCGATCGTGCAGACCAAGCAGTCGTACTTCGGCATGAGCTCGATCAACTATACGTTCTGAGGAGAACGCCATGATGTGGGATTGGCACGCCAGCCTGCCCGCGCAGGATCTCGCCGCCCGTGCGCATGCCTGCGGCACGCGCCTGCCCGGCGTCGACTCCTTGCTGCTGACCGGCGCTACCGGCTTTATCGGCGGCAATGTGATGGTGGCTGCCATCAACGCCGGCCTGGCGCGGCGCTTGCTCTGCCTGGTGCGCGGCGTGGATGCCGCAGATGCACTGGCTCGCCTGCGCGAGAATGCCATCCAGTGCGGCCTGTTGCGCAGCCGGGTGGACTGGCTCACCGAGGACAACATATTGCTTGGCGTGCTGGACAGCGATTTTTCGCCTGCCGCGCAGGCGCGCATTGCTGGCGTCACCCATGTCATCAACTGCGCCGCGATGGCCTCGTTCTCCGCCGATGCGCAGGTCACGCGCATCAACGTGCAAGATACGTTGCGCTTCGCCTCGCGCTTCGCGGGCAGCGCAACCTTGCAGCGCTTCATTCATGTCGGCACCGCGATGGCTTGCGGCACGCAGCGCGGGCCGAGGATTGCCGAGCGGGATGCTGGCCATGGCGGCGCCAGCGATCTCAGCCACCTGGTGCCCTACACGCGTAGCAAGCAGGAAGTGGAGGTGCTGCTGCGCAACAGCTTCCCCGACCTGCCGCTCGTGGTGGCGCGTCCCTCCATCGTGGTGGGGCATACCGTGCTGGGCACGCAGCCTTCAGCTAGTATCTTCTGGCTCTTCCGGATCATCCACCAGTCGCGCCGCTACACCGCGGGCCCGCATACCCGCATCGACGTGATCGCGGTGGACGACTGCGCGCGGGCGCTGCTGCGGCTCGCGGTCAAGCCCGAACTAGCCTTCGATGCCTACCATCTCTCGGCCGGCGCGCGCGCGCCCACCATCGCGCAGGTGATCGCCGCCATGGACGAGGCGGTCTCGATCGATGGCGAGCCCGCCTACCGCAGGTGCCCGGCCAGCGAACTGCCTGCGCTGGCGAGTGACGTGGCGCGCAAGGAGCGCAACAGCAACCGGCGCCTGATCGAGCGCGCGCTGCGGCTGTACTCGGGCTTCGCCGAGCTTGGCTATGTCTTCGATAACGGGCGCATCCGGGAGGAGATCGATTTCGAGCCCTTGTCGATCACGGACTATGTCAGCGAATGCATGCGCACGTCGCGCGGCGTTGGCATCCTCGAGCAGATGAGCTGGGATTTCAAGTCATGATGGGCATGCGCTGCGCCTCGGCCGCTTGCGTCGTCATCGGCCGAGGCATGGTGCTGGATGCCCGGCCCGCACGCCGCGCGGCCTGAAGCTGGACGATGCTGCCGTCGCGGGGCTGCTGCGGCTGGCGCGGTGCATGCGGTGGATGGCACTGGCATGCGGTGTCGTTCAGCGTTGCTGGGCCACATGCCGAAGCGTTCCTTGCCTATTCGCAGTCGTCGGACCCGGCGTCGCCGCATGCAGCCGACCAAGCCGAGCGTTTTTCCGACAAGCGCTGGATTGCCCTGCCATTTACCGACGCGCAGATCAACGCCGACCCTGGCTTCAGCGAGAGGCAGATCGCGCAATGAAGGGGCCCCCGCTCGCGGCGCGCCTGCCCACCTGGCACTGGCGCGGACGTGATGTTGGCGGTACTTGTTGCCGGCGCACGAGCTGGGGCGAGGCAGGCCGGCGCTGGCCGTGCCGGCCCGGCGAGCCGCGCCTGGCGTACCTTACGATGCGGCGCCTGTAGAAGTGTTACTCTTTTGAGTGATGCCTACCAGGAGATCACCGTGAGCCGCAAAACCCCCATCGAGCGCTATCGGAACATCGGTATCAGCGCGCACATCGACGCCGGCAAGACCACCACCACCGAACGCATCCTCTTCTACACCGGGGTCAACCACAAGATCGGCGAAGTCCACGACGGCGCGGCCACCATGGATTGGATGGAGCAGGAGCAGGAGCGCGGCATCACCATTACCTCGGCCGCCACCACGGCGTTCTGGAAGGGGATGGCCGGCAATTATCCTGAGCATCGCATCAATATCATCGACACCCCCGGGCACGTGGATTTCACGATCGAGGTGGAGCGCTCGATGCGCGTGCTCGACGGTGCCTGCATGGTCTATGACGCGGTGGGTGGCGTGCAGCCGCAGTCGGAAACGGTCTGGCGCCAGGCCAACAAATACAAGGTGCCGCGCATCGCCTTTGTCAACAAGATGGACCGCGTCGGCGCGGACTTCTTCCGGGTGCGCTCGCAGATTGCCGAGCGGCTAAAGGGCACGCCGGTGCCGGTCCAGATACCGATTGGCGCCGAGGAAGGCTTCCAGGGTGTGATCGACCTGGTCAAGATGAAGGCGACCGTCTGGGACGACACCAGCCAGGGGCTGCACTTCGAATACCGCGAGGTGCCGCCCGAACTGCTGGAGCTGGCCAGGGAATGGCGCGAGAAGATGGTCGAGGCCGCGGCGGAAGCCAGCGATGAGCTGCTGCACAAGTACCTCGGCGGCGAGCCGCTGACGGAGGACGAGATCAGGGCCGCGCTGCGCAAGCGCACCGTTGCCAACGAGATCGTGCCGATGCTGTGCGGCAGCGCGTTCAAGAACAAGGGCGTGCAGACGCTGCTCGATGCGGTGATCGACTACCTGCCGTCGCCGGCGGACGTGCCCGCGATTCTCGGCCATACCGAGGACGACAAGGAGGCCGAGCGCCATCCCAGTGACGACGAGCCATTCTCTGCGCTGGCCTTCAAGATCATGACCGATCCCTTCGTCGGGCAGTTGATCTTCTTCCGCGTCTACTCGGGCGTGGTGAACTCCGGCGACACGGTCTACAACCCGGTCAAGGAAAAGAAGGAGCGGCTGGGACGGATCCTGCAGATGCACGCCAATGTGCGCAGCGAAATCAAGGAAGTGCGCGCTGGCGACATTGCCGCGGCGGTAGGGCTGAAAGAGGCCACCACCGGTGACACGCTATGCGATCCCGATCACGTGATCATCCTCGAACGCATGAGCTTCCCGGACCCGGTGATCTCGCAGGCGGTCGAGCCCAAGACCAAGGCCGACCAGGAGAAGATGGGCCTGGCGCTGAATCGCCTGGCGCAGGAAGACCCTTCGTTCCGCGTGCATACCGACGAGGAGTCGGGCCAGACCATCATCTCTGGCATGGGCGAGCTTCACCTGGAAATCCTGGTGGATCGCATGCGCCGCGAGTTTGGCGTGGAGGCCTCGGTCGGCAAGCCGCAGGTGGCTTACCGCGAGACCATCAAGCAGGGGGTGAAGGACATCGAAGGCAAGTTCGTCAAGCAGTCCGGTGGGCGCGGCCAGTACGGCCACGTGGTGCTCGATCTGGCGCCGCAGGCGCCGGGCAAGGGCTATGAGTTCGTCGATGCCATCAAGGGCGGCGTGGTGCCGCGCGAGTTCATTCCCGCAGTGGACAAGGGCATCCGCGAAACGCTGGCGTCGGGCGTGCTGGCCGGCTATCCGGTGGTGGACGTCAAGGCTACGCTGGTGTTCGGCTCCTATCACGATGTCGACTCCAACGAGAATGCCTTTCGCATGGCCGGCTCGATGGCGTTCAAGGATGGCATGCGCCGCGCCAAGCCGATCCTGCTTGAGCCGATGATGGCAGTGGAGGTGGAGACGCCCGAGGAATTCACTGGCAACGTGATGGGCGACCTGTCGTCGCGCCGGGGCATCGTGCACGGCATGGAGGACATCGCTGGCGGTGGCGGCAAGTCGGTGCGCGCAGAAGTGCCGCTGGCCACCATGTTCGGCTACTCGACCTCGCTGCGGTCACTGACCCAGGGGCGCGCCACCTACACCATGGAGTTCAAGCACTACACGGAAGCCCCGGCGAGCGTGGCCGAGGCAGTCATCAACAGCCGGCACACGCGCTAGCGTGCATGGAATGGCCGGGCAGGGAAATGGCGCCGCGCGCCATGCGGCGCCGCTTCGACTTGACGGGAGAGTGCAATGGCCAAGCATCCGTTTTCCCAATTCCCCGAGGACGAACAACGAGAAGTCGTGGCCCTGTGCACGCGGCTCGGCTTTGTGACGGAGGACTTCGAGATCACCGACGAAGGCTTCCAGCCCGATGACGGCGACCCGGCGCAACGCCAGATCAGCGTGCGGCGCCCCGCGACGGACGCGCAGAGCGCCTATGATGCGAGCGAAGGGGCTGGCTGGATCGAGGAGTTCGAGAGCGATCTCGAGTGCGGCCTGTTCGGGCAACCTTCGGGGCAGGCGCCAGCCTAGTGTCCGCGCATCGGCGCGGCGTCCTGCCGCGCCACAAAAATAATCTGGAGACAATCTATGCAGCAGGGTTTGCCGGCTGGCGTGTCAGCGCTTGTGCGTTCTTTCTGGCCATCTTTTCCGTCTGCCTTCCCGTCGGGTTTTGCCTCGTCGTCACCGGCCGTGCATGCCGGCCGGCGCCGGCAACTTGCCGCATGGCTCGCCACCGCGCTCCTTTGCCTGCCGGCGTTGGTCGCGGCACAGGCCGTGGATAGCTATCCCTCCAAGCCGATTCGCGTCGTGGTGCCTTATTCGGCGGGCGGCGGCGCGGACAACGCCGCGCGCGTCATCACCGCTCAGATGAGCGTGCTGCTCAAGCAGCAGGTGGTGATCGACAACAAGCCGGGCGCGAGCGGCACCATCGGCGCCGCGGCGGTCGCGCAGGCGCCGGCCGATGGCTATGTGGTGCTGTACGACGCGTCCACTTTCGTTGTCAATCCGGCGCTGCGCAAGCTGCCGTTCGATGCGGCCAAGGATTTCCTGCCGGTTTCGCTGGCGGTCACGGCGCCCAATATCCTGGTGGTGCCGCCCAACGCTCCCTACAAGACAGTTGGCGAGTTTCTCGGCTACGCTCGTCAGCATCCCGGCAAGACAACCTACGCGTCGTATGGTCCCGGCAGCCCCGCGCATATGATTGGGGAACTGCTCAAGAGCCAGGCCAAGGTCGACCTGCTGCATGTGCCGTACAAAGGCGGCGCGCCGGCGCTGACCGACGTGATGGGCGGGCAGGTCGATGCCTACTTCGCCAACGCGGCGTCGGGCTTGCCCTATGTGAAGGCCGGCAAGCTGCGGGCGCTGGCGGTGACTTCCGCCAAGCGCATGCCGGCGTTGCCCGACGTGCCGACGTTGGTGGAAAGCGGGCTGGCGGGCTTCGACGTGCTGGAGTGGAATGGTTTCTTCGTGCCCAAGGGCACGCCGCCGCAGGTGGTGGCGCGGTTGGCAGCGGCCGCGCAGGCCGCGGTCAACGATCCCAAGGTCCATGCCCGGCTGCTGGATCTTGGCGTGGTGCCGGTCGGCAGCGGTCCGCAGGCCTTCGGACAATTCCGGCAAACCGAGCTGACGCGCTGGGCGCGGCTGGTCAAGCAGAACGGCATTGCGATCGAGTAGGGGGAGGTTGGATGGGTGGGATGCGGCTGCGGGGCTTGGACCCGCAGCGGTTCCGCCGCCGGGCGCGGCATTACGATGCCGAAGCACGATGCATCGAAGAAGGTAGACGCAAAAATGGAAAAGGCCCGCAATTTTCTTGCGGGCCTTTCACATTCTTTGGCTCCCCGAGCTGGGCTCGAACCAGCGACCTGCGGATTAACAGTCCGTCGCTCTACCAACTGAGCTATCAGGGAACAGCTGAGAAAAGGATTTTAACCAGTTTCTCGTTTATCCGTCAATACCTGCGCTGTAATTTCTTACTGCCGGTACTGCGGAACTTCTGGCCCCGCCCCGATGTTCTGAGGCAGGGCCGCATTATAGAGGGTCTTTCAAGTTTATGCCATAAAAAAATCGCCCCGAAGGGCGATTTTTTGCGCCATGCACTGAGTCAGGCGCGGCCAGGCTCAGTCGAACACCGGCGAATCGACGCCGAGGATCTTGTGCAGCTTTGGCGAGGTGGTCGTGTACTGCATGTGGATCTTCTTCTCGGGGAAGATGTAGGGCGCGGCGCCGAAGGCGGCCAGCGCGGCTTCATGGAAGCCCGAGAGGATCAGCTTCTTCTTGCCGGGGTAGGTGTTGATGTCGCCCACCGCGAAGATGCCCGGGATGTTGGTCTCGAACTTCTCCGTGTCCACCTTGATCTGCTTGCGCTCCAGATCCAGGCCCCATTCGGCGATCGGGCCCAGCTTGGGCGACAGGCCGAAGAACACCAGCAGGTCGTCGAGCGGCAGGCGGCGGGTCACGCCGTCGGCGCCCGTCACCTTGATCTCCGTGAGCAGGCCGTCCTTTTCCTCGTAGCCGCTGATCTGGCCCACCAGGAACTGCATCTCCATCTGCTCGCACAAGTCCTTCATCTTGGCGACCGATGACGGCGCGGCGCGGAAGCCGTCGCGGCGATGGATCATCACCACCGATTCGGCCTTGCCGACCAGGTCCAGCGTCCAGTCGAGCGCGGAGTCGCCACCACCGACCACGACCAGGTTGCGGCCGTGGAAGCGGCTCGGATCCTTGACGCGGTAGAACAGCTGCTTGCCGTCGAATTTGTCGATGCCGTCCACCTTGACCGTGCGCGGCTGGAATGAACCCACGCCGGCAGCAATGAAGATGGTCTTGGTGATGAAGCGGGTGCCGAGCGAGGTTTCGACGAAGAAGCGGCCATCTTCGCGGCGCTCCACCACGGCCACTTCCTGGCCCAGGTGGAAGGTCGGCTCGAATGGCTCGATCTGCTTGAGCAGGTTGTCCGTCAGTTCCTGGCCAGTGCAGATGGGCACGGCCGGGATGTCGTAGATGGGCTTGTCCGGATAGAGCTCCACGCACTGGCCGCCAACCACCTTGAGGGAGTCGATCACGTGCGCCTTGATTTCCAGCAGGCCCAGTTCGAAGACCTGGAAGAGTCCGACCGGACCGGCACCGACGATCAGCGCGTCGATTTCCAGCGGGTGACCGCCGCCAGCGTTGCCGGCGGCAACGTGGTTGGTGGCGTCGGCGACGGGATTAGGGATGCTCAAGTCCATATTCGTCCTGATACGTTGTGGGCACAGGCGTGCCCGGCATTACGGGAAAGCGCGTGGGTGGGGACGGCTTTCTGACCTGTCTTTTGGTGTTGCAGGTATCAGCGTTGCAGGTACTGCAGCTTCTCGGCCGTGTCCTTCCATTCCTCGGCTTCGGCCAGCGGGGCCTTGGTCTTGGTGATGGAGGGCCAGTTGCGTGCCAGCTCGGCGTTCAGGTCGATGAACTGTTGCTGGTCGCCCGGCACGTCTTCCTCGGCGTAGATCGCGTTGACCGGGCATTCCGCCACGCACACCGCGCAATCGATACACTCATCCGGGTCGATGGCGAGGAAGTTGGGGCCTTCGCGGAAACAATCGACCGGACACACGTCAACGCAGTCGGTATAGCGGCAACGGATGCAGGATTCGGTGACAACGTGAGTCATTTCGGTTCCAGAAAAACGGGATCGGCTTCGATGGGAATGGATTTGGCCTGTTGTGCCTTGCTCATCACGCCGGTGCGGGTCCAACCCAGGGTTCACCGGGTTCACCATACGCGGCGCGAGCGAAGGCCGTGGCCTATCAAAGACCGATATTGTAGCTGAGCCATTACGCTAGGGTAGTCGCTCTATATAGCCAGATCAGACAGTTTTCTTATTTCTTTATGTGCATTTGATCCAAGGCAGTCGGCATCCCACTTGCCGATGTGCGTCTCTGGCCGGTGCGGCGTTGCCGTTGTATGCTGCGTGGGCTTGCCTGCGCGGTATTGCCGCGTGCCCAACCGAGTGAGGAGTGCGCCATGCCAAGACCAGTCCGGGAGTCGCCGCGCGGCCGCCGTTTCAGCCAGGCGGCGAGGGCCTTGCTCTGCCTGGCGGCGCTGGCCATGCCAGCCGCGCATGCGCAGACGCTGGCCAAGGCCGGACCGCCGGACAGCGTGGTGGCCCGCCTGATGGCCTGGCGCATGATGAGCGACAGGCCGGTATCCCTGAGTGCGCTGGCGCTCTTTGAGTGGGATGATTTCGGCGTGGTGGTCGAGGCGGCGGGGGAGGGCATGGCCAACTGCGGCCAGGCCGGCTTCCTGCCATGCGATGCCAGCCTGCAGCCCGAGCGCGGCGCGCCGGTGCAGGTGCTGGTGTTCCGTCGCGGCACGCAGCGGGTCTACCAGGAGCGCATCACGGCCCGTTCGGCAACCTTCGCTGAACCGCTGCCCGCCCAAGTGCCCCGGGCGCAGGCCACGCTGGTTGGCTGCCCTGGCTATCGCGGGCAGGTCCTGTGGTGCCTGCGCGGCAGCGCACGGGGCCGCCAGCCCGATCCTTTCCTCGATGGCGCATGAGGCCGGCGTGGCCGATGCGGCTTCATGGCTTGAGCGCCGCGCTTTCGGGTAGCATGACGCTCTGACCCGGCACTGCCGTTTGGCCCGACATGATCATTACCTCATTGCTCGACACCGACCTGTACAAGTTCACCATGATGCAGGTGGTGCTGCATCACTTCCCGGCGGCACAGGTCGAATACCGCTTCAAATGCCGTAACGCGGGGGTCGATCTGACGCCCTACGTGGACGAGATCCGCGAAGAAGTGGCGCAGCTCTGCCAGGTCCGCTTTACGCCGGACGAGTTGCAATACCTGCGCGAGCTACGCTTTATCAAGAGCGATTTCGTCGACTTCCTCGACCTGTTCCACCTCAACGAGAAATACGTGACGATCGCGCCCGCCGCTCCCGGCAGCGGTGAGATCGAGATCACCATTCGCGGGCCGTGGCTGCATACCATCCTGTTCGAGGTGCCGTTGCTGGCCATTGTCAACGAGGTCTATTTCCGCCGCACCCAACCGCAACCTGACTGGAGCGAGGGGCGCAAGCGCCTGGAAGACAAACTGGCCTTGCTGAAGATGCCTGCCCACGCGGACTGCGTGATTGCCGACTACGGCTCGCGTCGCCGCTTTTCGCGCGACTGGCAGGAAGAGGTGTTGCAGACCATGCGCCGAGTGCTCGGCCCGCAACTGGCCGGCAGCAGCAACGTGCATTTCGCACGCACGCATAACCTGGTTCCGCTCGGGACCATGGCGCATGAATACCTGCAGGCCTGCCAGGCCCTGGGGCCGCGGCTGCGCGACTCGCAGGTGTTCGCGCTGGAAGTCTGGGCCAAGGAATACCGTGGCGACCTCGGCATTGCCTTGTCCGACACCTATGGCTTCGACGCCTTCCTGCGTGACTTCGACCTGTACTTCTGCAAGCTGTTCGACGGCGTGCGGCATGATTCCGGCGATCCCATCGCCTGGGGCGAACGCATGCTGGCGCACTACGCCGCCGGCCGTGTCGACCCGCAGGGCAAGACGCTGATCTTCAGTGACAGCCTCGACATCCCGCGCGTGATCGAACTGTACGAACGCTTTGGCGGGCGCTGCCGGCTTGCCTTCGGCGTGGGCACCAACCTGACCAACGATCTTGGCTACACGCCGCTGCAGATCGTCATCAAGATGACCCGCTGCAATGGCCAGCCAGTGGCCAAGCTGTCGGACACGCCCGAGAAGACCATGTGCGATGATCCAGCCTACCTCGCGTACCTGCGGCAGGTGTTCGGCATCAAGGCGCCGGCGTAGCGCTCAGGTGCGATGCAGGCGCGCCGTTGCTGCAGCCCCCCAGATCCCTAAGCCTCCAAGCCTTCAACCTCCGGAAACCGACCATGGATACCACCTCCGCCCGCGATCGCATCTTTGCCCGCATCCGCGCCGCCCAGGGCCGCGCGCCCGGGGTGAGCAACGGCGAGCGCGCGGCGGTGGCTGATTACCTCGCGCGCCATCCCGCCGGCCCCCGTCCGCCGGCGCCGGTGGACCGGATCCAGGCCTTCCAGGAACAGGCGCAGAAAATGGCCTCCACGGTGGAGCGGGTGGCCACGATGGCCGACGTGCCGGGCGCGGCCGCGCGCTACCTGGACAGCCTCGGCCTGGCGCGCCGTGCCGTGGCCTGGGACAGCCTGGCGGCACTGGACTGGCAAGGGCAGGGCTTGACAGTGGCGTGCCGCCCGCCCATCCGCGATGCGCAGGCCGATCACGACCATGGCGACATGGTCGGTATCACGGGCTGCTTTTGCGCGATCGCCGAGACCGGCTCGCTGATGCTGCTGTCCGGCCCGCAGACCTTCGCTTCGGCGGCGCTGCTGCCGGAGACGCATATCGCGGTGGTGCCGGTCTCGCGCATCGTCGATGGCCTGGAAGACGCCTTCGCGCTGGTGCGCAGCGAGCGCGGGGAGTTGCCCCGTGCCACCAATACCATCAGCGGGCCCTCGCGCACTGGTGACATCGAGCAGACCATTGTGCTCGGCGCGCACGGCCCATACCGCGTGCACGTGATCCTGGTCGAACAGGACTGAGCGCGGCAGCCCAGGGCGTCCGGCATTGGTGGAGCCGCGCGGCGATTGCTTTACACTTGAGGGTCTCGCCGCGCGCCTGCGGCCCGCTTGCCGGGCCACTCGGGCTCGTGCGCTTTCTCCGCTCGCGGCCGCCTTCAGGCCCGGGTGACGCAATCCGATACAAGGAGATCCCGCCCGATGCGACGTGCCCCCGCACTGCTATTCCCGCTGGCCCCGCTGTTGTTCACCCTGCTGTTCATGCTGGCGCCGAGCCTGGCCCATGCCGCCGATCTCGACGGGGCCACGCTGTCGCCAATGTGGGCGTTGCCCTTCGCCGGTACCTTGCTGTCGATCGCGCTGTTTCCGTTGATCGCGCCGCGCTTCTGGCATCACCACTACGGCAAGATCATCGCAGCCTGGGCAGTGCTGTTCCTGGTACCGTTCGCGCAGGCCTTCGGCATGCATGCCGCCGTCGCCAATGCCGTGCACGCGCTGCTGTCGGAGTACATCCCCTTTATCGCGCTGATCGCCGCACTCTATATCGTGGCCGGCGGCATCTGCGTGCGTGGCAACCTGCATGGCACGCCGCGCCTGAATACCGGCCTGCTTGCGCTCGGCACGGTGCTGGCCAGCCTGATGGGCACCACCGGCGCCGCCATGCTGCTGATCCGGCCGCTGCTGCGCGCCAATGACAACCGCAGGCATGTGGCGCATGTGGTGGTGTTCTTTATTTTCCTGGCTGCCAATGCGGGTGGCGCGCTGACGCCGCTGGGCGATCCGCCGCTGTTCCTGGGTTTCCTGAAAGGCGTGGATTTTTTCTGGACCCTGCGCAACATCCTGCCCGAGACGCTGTTTATCTGCATCGCACTGCTGGTGATTTTCTATTTCGTCGATCGCCACTACTACCTGAACAAGGAAGAAGAGTTGCCGCAGGCAGCGGACCCCACACCCGATTCCGCGGGCATCCGCATCGAAGGCAAGCGTAATTTCGTGCTGCTGCTGGCGGTGGTGGGCTTGGTGCTGATGAGCGGGCTGTGGACGCCCGGTATCGAATTCAACGTGATGGGCACCATGGTCGGCCTGCCGGCGGCGGTGCGCGATGTGTTGCTGGTGGTGGTGGCACTCGTGTCCCTGCTGATCACGCCGATCACGGCGCGCACGGGCAACGAATTCAACTGGGAACCGATCCTGGAAGTCGGCAAGCTGTTCGCCGGCATCTTCCTCACCATCATTCCCGTGATCGCCATGCTCAAGGCCGGCACCGACGGCGCCTTCGCCAGCGTGATCCGCATGGTCAGCGATAGCGGCGGCCAGCCCATCGACAGCATGTATTTCTGGGCCACGGGCATTCTTTCGTCTTTCCTGGACAATGCGCCGACCTACCTGGTGTTCTTCAACACCGCAGGCGGCGACCCCGCTACGCTGATGACGCGCGACGCCTCAACGCTCGCAGCCATCTCGGCCGGCGCCGTCTTCATGGGCGCCAATACCTATATCGGCAACGCGCCCAACCTGATGGTCAAGGCAATTGCCGAAAGCCGCGGCGTGCGCATGCCTAGCTTCTTCGGCTACATGCTGTGGTCGATCTGCGTGCTGGTGCCACTGTTCCTGGTGATGACCTTTATCTTCTTCCACGTGTGAGTGTGAGCATGACCAAGCCTTCCGTTCTCGTGACCCGCGCCGTCTTTCCCGAAGTGATCGACCGGCTCGCGCAGTACTTCGACGTCGACGACAACCAGCCGGACGTGGCGCTGGACGGCGCCGCGCTCAAGGCGCGCCTCGCCGGCAAGGCCGGCGTGCTGGCCAATGCCGCGGACCGCATCGATGCCGGCCTGGTAGCCGGGCTGCCGGCCTTGCGCGCAGTCTGCAACATGGCGGTGGGGTACAACAACCTCGATGTACCGGCGCTGACCGCCGCCGGGATCGTGGCCACCAATACGCCCGATGTGCTGACCGAGACCACGGCCGATTTCGGCTGGGCCTTGCTGATGGCGACCGCGCGCCGCGTGACCGAGTCCGAGCACTGGCTGCGCGCTGGCAAGTGGGAGCGGTGGAGCTACGACATGTTCCTCGGCATGGACCTGTACCGCAGCACGCTCGGCATCCTTGGCATGGGCCGCATCGGCCAGGCCCTGGCACGCCGCGCCGCGGGGTTTGGCATGTCGGTGCTCTATCACAACCGCAGCCGCTTGCCCGAGGACACCGAGCGCGTGTTGAACGCGCGCTATGTCAGCAAGGCCGAGCTGCTGGCACAGTCCGATCATCTGCTGCTGGTGCTGCCGTATAGCGCGCAGAGCCATCACAGCATCGGCGCGGCCGAGCTGGCGCAGATGAAGCCGTCGGCCACGCTGGTCAACCTGGCGCGCGGCGGCGTGGTCGACGACGCTGCGCTGGCCCGGGCGCTGCGCGAGGGGCGTATCTTTGCTGCCGGGCTCGACGTGTTCGAGGCAGAGCCACAGGTCCATCCCGACCTGCTGACGGTCCCCAACGTGGTGCTGACCCCGCATATCGCCAGCGCCTCGGAGAAAACCCGCCGCGCCATGGCGGATCTGGCCGCCGACAACCTGATCGCCGCGCTCGGCGTGGGGCCGCAGGCAGGGCAGCCGCCTTCGGTGATCAATCCCGAAGTGATGGCGCGCCGCCGCTGATCCTCTCGCCGCCAACACCTGCCAACCTATTCATGACTTTGATTTCCCTGTTGACCCTGGCCCTTGCACTGGCAGCCGTGCTGCTGCTGGTAGTGTTGCTGCTCCGACCCCGCGTGGCACAGGACGGCGCCGGTCCGGAGCTGCTGCGTCAGCTCGCCGATCTGCGCGCCGAAGGCGCGCGCGGCAATGAGCGCCTGGAGCGTGAGCTGCGCACCGAGGTGACTGAGAGCGCGCGCGTCGGCCGTGGCGAAGCCGGCCAGCAGATGATGCGTTTCCAGCAGGCTCTGTCCTCGCAGCTCACCAGCATCGCCACGCTGCAGAACAACCAGATCGACATGTTCGCGCAGCAGCTTGCCAAGCTGACCGAGTCCAACGCCCAGCAGCTTGAGCAGGTCCGGCAGAACCTGTTGCAACAAGGCCAGCAGGCGCGAGACGAGCAAGGCAGCGCGCTGCGCCGATTTGGCGACGGGCTGCAGCAGCAACTGGCGCAGATGTCCGAGGGCAACGAGCGCCGCCTGGGCGAAGTGCGCGCCACGCTGGAGCAGCGGCTCAAGGAGATCGAGGTCAACAACGCGGCCAAGCTTGAGGAGATGCGCCGCACCGTCGACGAGAAGCTGCACGCCACGCTGGAGCAGCGGCTGGGCGAGTCCTTCAAGCTGGTCTCGGACCGGCTCGATCAGGTGCACCGGGGCCTTGGCGAAATGCAGGCGCTGGCCCAGGGCGTGGGCGACCTCAAGCGGGTGCTGACCAACGTCAAGTCGCGCGGGACATGGGGCGAAGTGCAGCTGGAGATGCTGCTGGAGCAGGTACTAACCGCCGAGCAGTACGCCAAGAACGTGGAGACGGTGCGCAATACTGGCGCGCGCGTGGAGTTTGCGATTCGCCTGCCGGGCAAGGATGCTGCCGGCGGACAGGTGTGGCTGCCCATCGATGCCAAGTTCCCGAAGGAACAGTACGAGCGCCTGCTCGACGCGCAGGAGCGCGGCGATGTCGATGGCGTGGCGCTGGCCGGGCGCGAACTGGAAGCCGCGATCAAGCGCGAGGCCCAGACGATCTCCGAGAAATATGTGTCGCCACCGGCGACCACGGACTTCGCCATCCTCTTTCTCCCCACCGAGGGGTTGTATGCCGAAGTCTTGCGGCGCCCGGGGCTGGCCGACCTGTTGCAGCGCAATTTCCGCGTCACGGTAGCCGGGCCGACCACGCTGGCCGCGTTGCTTAACAGTTTGCAGATGGGATTTCGCACCCTCGCACTGGAGCGCCGCTCAAGCGAAGTCTGGGAGGTGCTGGGCGCGGTCAAGACCGAGTTCGGCAAGTTCGGCGATGTGCTGGCCAAGACCCGCGACACGCTGGAACGTGCTGCCCGCAACATCGAGCAGGCTGAGGTGCGTACGCGCCAGATGGAGCGCAAGCTGCGCACCGTGGAAGCGCTGCCGGGCGAGAACGCGCAGGAACTGCTTGGCCTGGCCGCCGTGGTGGATGACGAGACCGCGGGCGGTTGAGGGGCAAAGCGCGCTGGGCAAAAAAAAAGCGCATCGATTCGATGCGCTTTTTACGATCCGACGGCCGGCGGCTTCAGGACAAGTCGCGGATTGTCACCTCGATGCCGCCGAAACGCGCTGCCACCCAGTTGTAGGCCTTGCAGGCCAGCCACAGCAGGCCGAAACCGATCAGCGCATTGAGAATCAGTGCCGTGAAGACGGTGATGCCGGGCAGGTCGCCATAGCGGATAAAGGCCACGAACAGACCCAGCGAGACGATGGGTACCGAAAAGCACAGGTACACGAGCACGAGCGCGCGGGCGGTTTTGACCGGGTGGAGGTACGCAATCTCCTGATTCATGACAGCTTGGGCAGTAAGCAAAGTAATGTTGCGCAAGTGTATCCAATGGGGGAGGCGGCGCATAGTCCGGCACTCGCGGGGTACGGAAAACCGCCGATCTGCTTGCTAAACCCCGGCAAAACTGCTGCACAAAAACGACACAAAGGTGCAGCCGGCGTACCGTGGCGGCCTTTCTGCCAGCGCTTACATCAGCCCGTCGAACAGCATGACTTCGACCTCGTCGCCGGCGGCGACCATGCCCTGTTCGTGCCCTAGCACGATGAAGCAATTGGCCTCGCTCATCGAGCGCAGCACGCCCGAGCCCTGCTGCCCGGTGATGCTAACCTGCCAGCCGCCCTCCGGGGCAGGCGCCAGGATGCCGCGCTGGTACTCGGTGCGGCCAGGTTTCTTGCGGATAGCCTGGGCGCTGCGCACGCGCATCAGCGGCAGGGGTGCCACCTTGGCGCCCATCTGGCGGTGCAGGGCAGCCCGCACGAAATGATAGAACGTCACCATCACCGCCACGGGGTTGCCCGGCAGGCCGAACAGCAGCGCTTCGTGGCCGTGGGAAGCGATGCGGCCGAAGGCCATGGGCCGGCCGGGGCGCATGGCGATCTTCCAGAAGGTCACATCGCCAAGCTGGGCCATGATCTGCTTGGTGTAGTCGGCTTCTCCCACCGAGACGCCGCCCGAGGTAATGACCGCGTCGGCGTTTTCGCACGCGCTGCGCAACGCCGCTTCGAGCGCGGCGGGATCATCGTGCACCACGCCCATGTCGATCAGGTCCACGTTCATCCGCCGCAGCATGCCGTGCAGCGTGTAGCGGTTTGAGTCGTAGACGCAGCCCGCATCGAGCGGCTCGCCAATGGAGCGCAGTTCGTCGCCGGTGGAGAAGAACGCCACGCGCAGGCGGCGCCGCACCTTGACTTCGGCCACGCCCAGCGACGCCAGCAGCCCGAGGTCGGCCGGCTGCAGGATGCGTCCGGCGGCCAGTGCCGGCTGGCCGATGGCGAGGTCTTCGCCCCGCAGGCGGCGGTTGTCGCCTGCCCGTACCGCCTTGGCATCGAAGCGAATCAGCTCGCCCTCGACGTCGACGAATTCCTGTGGAATCACGGTGTCGCAGCCGGCCGGCATGATGGCGCCCGTCATGATGCGCGCTGCCTGCCCGCGCGCAACCGCTTGCTCGCAGGCAGCGCCGGCGAAGGCGCTGCCGACCACAGCCAGGGCCATGTTACCGCCCGCGGCCAACTCGCTGCTGGAGAACGCATAGCCGTCCATGGCAGAGTTGTCGTGCGCAGGCACGTTCAGCATGGAGATGACGTCTTCGGCCAGCACGCGGTCGAGCGCGGCGCGCAGGGCGACCTGCTCGGTGCCGCGCACCGGCTCGACCAGCTCGCCGATGATCTGGTTGGCCTGTGCCACCGGCAATGCGCCGGGATCGTAGTCGGACAGGCAGGAAATGACGGATTGTAGTGATGGCATGGACCGTTCCCGGGGGCAGCGGCCTGGTTTGGGTTGTCAGCGCGCTTCGAGCGTGCGCAACTCATCCAGGGTATTGATATTGGCGAAGGCGCCGGCGTCTTCGAACAGCACTTCGGCCAGGCGGTGCGAGGCGGCCCAGGTTTCGATCTTGCGGCCGCCGCCGTTGAGGAAAGCCACCAGGCCGTCGAGCGCCGTGACCGGCATCAGGCAAAACACCGGCTGGACCTGCCGGCGGCCATCCGCGTCGATGGTGACCGGGATGGCCATCTCGGCGTCTTGCGCGTCTACCGCGCTCGCCAGGCGCGCGGCCAGGTCGGATGGCAGGAAAGGCGAGTCGCAGGGGGCGCTCAGCATCCAGCCCGTCTGGCACTGTTCCAGCCCGGCCAGCATGCCAGCCAGGGGGCCGGCGAAGTCCGGCACCGAATCGGTGACCACCGGCACGCCGAAGGACTCATACGCGGCCAGGTTGCGGTTGGCGTTGATCAGCATGCCGCCGGTCTGCGCGGACAGGCGCAGCAGCGTATGCATCGCCATGGGCGCGCCGCGAAACGGCTGCAGGCCCTTGTCGGTGCCGCCCATGCGGCTGCCCCTGCCGCCGGCCAGGATCAGGCCGGTAATGTCTTCGCGAGAAATCATCGGGGGATGGGAGGATAGGGTGATGGGTTGGGCGGGACGGCTGTCGTCAGCCGCCGATATAGGACATCTCGATCTTGTTCTCGGCGCGCGCCTGGCGCACCGCGGGGTCGCTGCGCTGTTCGGAGTAGTGATCGGTGCGGCCTTGCCAGACCCCGGCAATGGCGTTCGAGATTTCCAGGTCGCTATGCTCGCCGCGCAGCAGCGCGCGCAGGTCGTAGCCTTCGGTGGCGAACAGGCACAGGTAGAGCCGGCCTTCGGTCGA